>CACBGC010000001.1 GCA_902538695.1 uncultured Synechococcaceae cyanobacterium
TACAAATGAAGATGTAGGAATCGCATTAGGCAAAGCATTTTCAAAAGCCTTGGGAGAGAGAAAAGGAATAAGCAGATTTGGACATTTCTTTGCCCCATTAGATGAAGCATTAGTTCAAGTCACTTTAGACTGCTCTGGCAGACCGCATCTATCTTATGATCTTCAATTAAAAGCCCCTAGAATAGGAAATTATGATACTGAACTAGTAAGAGAGTTTTTTATTGCCTTTGTAAATAACAGCGGTATTACTCTGCATATTAACCAAATACGAGGAAGTAATTCACATCACATAGTTGAGGCGTGCTTTAAGGCTTTTTCAAGAGCAATTAGAATGGCTGCCGAGATAGATCCAAGAAGATCTGATTCAATTCCAAGCAGTAAAGGATTGTTAGAAAAACAATAAAATAGGAATTTTTTCGAATCAGCCACAATTCAGTTGATTTTTGGCGAAGATAGAAGAAGTGTCTATTTTGCTGTGACTCATTTACAAGAGAAAAAAATTGATAAATTTAATATTTTTAAAAAAGAAGATTGGTCAAGTGCTTATCAAAATGTAGAAAAGGAGCTAACTAAAGAACCTCTAAAAATTTGCAAAGGTAATAATATTAAAAATTTAAATGGAACATTATTAAGAAATGGACCAGGAATATTAGAGCGAGGTGGACAATGGGTACATCATCCATTTGATGGTGATGGGATGATAACATCCATAAAATTCGAAAATGGTCAGCCATTCTTAACAAATAGATTTGTTAAAACTAAAGGCTATTTGGAAGAAGAAAAAATAGATAAATTTATTTATAGAGGTGTTTTTGGAACACAAAAAAATGGAGGAATTCTAAATAATGCATTAGATCTAAAATTTAAGAATATCGCTAATACACATGTCATTAAATTAGGTGATGAAATTCTCGCATTATGGGAAGCAGCAGGTCCACATGCAATGGATCCTGATAGTCTTGAAACTATTGGTTTAACAACATTAAAAGGAGTACTTAAGTCTAACGAAGCATTCAGTGCTCATCCCAAAACAGACCTAAACTCAAATGCATCTTCAGAACTTTTAGTCACTTTTGGAGTCCAAACCGGGCCAAAAAGTACTATTAGATTAATGGAATTTGATAATGCCGGTACAAATTCTGGAGAGCTCATTTTTGACAGAAAAGATACATTTAATGGCTTTGCATTCCTTCATGATTTCGCAATTACAACTAATTGGGCAATATTTTTACAGAATGCTATTGATTTCAATCCTCTTCCATTTGTGATGGGGCAAAGAGGAGCAGCACAATGTCTAAAATCAAACCCAAATAAAAAGGCAAAGTTTTTTATTATTCCCAGAGAAAGTGGATTATTTAGAGGACAGCCTCCTGTAACAATAGATGCTCCAGAAGGATTCGTTTTTCATCATGTAAACGCATTTGAAAAAGATTCCAAAATCATATTAGATAGTATTTTTTATGATGATTTCCCATCAGTTGGTCCAGACGAGAATTTTAGGGATATTGACTTTGATAAATATCCAGAAGGAAAACTTAAAAGATCAATCATCGATCTAAAGACAAAAACTTGTGAACTTGAAACTTTCAGTGAACAATGTTGTGAATTTGCTGTTGTTAATCCTAAAAACTTAGGATTAAAAGCAACTTTTAGTTGGATGGCAAGCACATCTCAATTAGTGGGGAACGCTCCACTTCAAGCAATAAAAAAAATAAATTTAACTTCTAAGGAAGAGATTTTTTGGTCAGCAGGTCCAAGTGGATTTGTTAGTGAACCAATTATGGTTCCATCAGAAAACTCTTCAAAAGAAGATGAGGGCTTTTTATTTATACTTCTATGGAACGGAGAAAGAAGAGGAAGCGATTTAGTGATATTAGACGCAAAAGACTTAAAAGAATTAGCTGTTTATGAATTACCCATTTCAATTCCTCATGGCCTTCATGGATCTTGGGTTAATTGAATTTAAGAAAAAATTTTAATTAAATCTGGAATAATTTTTTTTAATGCTTTACCTCTATGACTACAAGAGTCTTTAATATCATTATTCATTTCTGCAAAAGTTAATCTGGTAGAACTCTCCTCAAAAATCGGGTCATAACCAAAACCACTTTGCCCTCTGGGGTTTAAGATAATATTTCCATGACATTTGGCCTCAGATTCAATAATCACTTCACCATTTGGGGAACAAACACAAATATTAGCAATAAAGAAAGCACTTCTATTTTGAACTCCATCAAGTTCTCTTAAAACTCGTTCAATTCTCTTCTGGTCATTTTCTGCATATCTAGATGAGTAAATACCAGGCTTACCACCTAGTGCTTCAATACAAATTCCTGAATCATCTGCAATTGAAAAATTATTCGTTTTTCTCGAAACTTCACTAGCTTTTTTAATTGCATTATCTTTAAATGTCAGTCCGTCCTCTTCAACTTCTAATGATTCTGGCTGGAGTAACAATTTACAATTAACTCCAGTAAGTAATTTCTTATATTCTTTAATTTTACCTTTATTCTTACTCGCTAAAAATAAATTTTTCATCCTTATTTTCCTGCCAAATTTATAAATTCTTGACCCCACTCTAATACCTCAATTAGATAAGATTCTTTTGGTGCTTCACAATATAACCTTAAAAGAGGTTCCGTTCCTGAAAACCTAAAAAGAAGCCAAAAATTTTTATCAATTCTCAACTTTATTCCATCGATCTTTGAGATACTTTTTAACTTGTGATTATTAATATTCTCAGGAATATTATCTATTATAAATTCTTTTACGTTATTTTTTTCTAACTGATTTGGAAAATTAATATCAATTCTTTTATAAAAACTTGGCCCAAAATCTTCTTGAATATTATCTAAGGTTTCATATAAATATTGAGATTTTTCAGCAATTCCATTTAATAAAACCATCGCTGCATATAGAGCATCTCTTTCAGGCATAAAGTCACCAAAACCAACTCCCCCAGATTCCTCTCCTCCAATAAATATTTTTTCTTTAATCATTTTTTCAGCAATATATTTAAAGCCAACTGGAAGTTCAAAAACATCTCTATTTTGACTCTCTGATATATTTTTAATAATATCTGAACCACTAACAGTCTTTAAAACTGGATAAGAATTATTTTTAATTTCGCCCAAATAGCTAATAAAGTATGGCAGTAAATCTTGAGTACTAGAGTATCTTCCTTTTTCATCAATTGCCGCAATTCTATCACCATCACCATCAAATATAATTCCTAAAGTTTTCACTTCATTTGTTGAATTTTTCTTCAGTGTTTGCTTTAGATCATCTGCATAACTCAAAAGAGGTTCAGGAGGTTTTCCTCCAAAAAAAGGATCAGCATCTTTCCTGATTTCTGAAATCACTTCTAAATTATTAGAAGCAAAAATCTCATCCATACAATTTGCAGCTGAACCATGCATAGAATCTACAAAAATTCTCAATTTCATTTTTTTTAATCTTTTGGAAATATAGTCAATATCAAAAAGGGATTTAATTCTATCTAAATGAAATTTTTTAATATCTACCAAGTGATTAATACCATCTATTTTTTCAATTGAATTTCCAAGCATTAATCTTTTTTCAACTTCACTTGTAAAAGATTCGTCAACAGAACATCCATTAAAGCTCTTTATTTTCAAACCTAGCCAATTATATGGATTGTGACTTGCTGTAATTACTAACGCTCCAAGACAACCGACTTCTTTGGCATAGAAACTACAAGAGGGTGTTGTAACAAAGCTATCAGATAAGATCGGTTCGAAACCACATCCCCTTACAAAAGGAACTATTTGCTTGGCGAATTCACAAGCCATAAATCTACGATCATATCCAATAATAATTTTCTTTGAATTAACTTCTTTATAGTATTGATAATGCAACTCCTGACATGCAGCGACAACAACTCTTGAAAGATTGGACAGGTTAAAGTCAAAACCAATAATTCCTCTCCAACCATCAGTTCCAAATTTTATCTTATCTAATTTATCAGCTGTCAAATTTCAAATTTCCTTGATTTCTTTTAATTATCTATAATAATTTATATGAGTAAATTTTAAAACCGCCCTTAAAAAATAATTTGAATTCTCTTCATTTAAAAAGTTTTACAAGATGCAAAAGAAAAGCATGGCTCGATTTTAAGGGTAAAAAATCTTATGAAGTTTGGTCTCCCCATAAAGCTATAGATAAAATTAATCAGTTTCAAATTTTCTCTGAATTTTGTAATGGGGAAATATATACAGGATTAAAAGCCTGCGAAAATGGTTATCAAGGGGTAATTGGATTAAAAATAAAAGAAAATCTTTTCCAAAATATAAACGCAGAGATACTTCCACAATTACTTTTAAAGACTAAAGGTAAAAGTAAATGGGGACAATATAAATATTTACCTGCTGTTTATAAGTTAGGCCACAAAACAACTAAAGAACATTTATTCGACTTAGCTTTTTGTTCAATGCTTTTGGAATCTTTTCAAGAATCTAAAATTGAGAAAGGATTAGTAATTTCAACTTCTTATAAAACAGTTGAAGTTGAAGAAATTTATTTAAATAAAAAATTAAGAAAAAAAGTTTTAGATGTTTTATTAAATTTAAATGAATGCTTGGAGGGATCCATACCAGAAATTACTCAAGATAGAAAAAAATGTACTATTTGTTCCTGGCAAAAATTTTGTGACAAAGAAGCAAAAGAAAATGGATATCTAACAGATATAGATGGAATAGGGTCCAAAACGGCGTCATTACTCAAAGCAAATGGAATAACTAATACCCAAATATTAGCTTCGTACAGCGAAAAACAACTTGGAGAGAAATTATCTAAATTCAAAGATCAGAAGTATGAAAAAGCATCCATATTTATAAAGCAAGCACAAGCATATACCTCTGGAGAACCATATTTCATTTCTAAAAATAAAAATTCGGAAGATCTATTAGAAAAAATATGTTCGGGATTTTATATATTTGATATTGAGTCAAATCCAGATGAAAAGCATGATTTTTTATATGGATTTTTAAAAGTAAATAATTTGTCTATAAAAAAAGAAGATCTTATTTATGAACCAATCTTAAATCTTAAAAACAATAAAGGGGAATCCTACAGGCAAATTATTGAAATACTTTTTTCACAAAAGGAATGGCCAGTTTTGCATTACGGAGAAACTGAGAAAATATCAATAATTTCTATTGCCAAAGAACTAAATTTTAGTTTTGAAGAAATTGATTCACTTTCGTCCAGATTTATTGACTTACATACCTTTATAAGAAAGTCTTGGATATTACCACTAAAAAACTATGGCTTAAAAACTGTTTCAAATTGGCTTGGATTTGAATGGGCGCAGAAAAATGTAAGTGGCTCGAAAGCACTTTATTGGTGGATTCAATATCAAATTACAGAAAACCAAATATTTTTAAAGAAAATTATCCAATATAACAAAGATGATTGTTTTGCTACTCTACAAATTGCAGAATATTTAATCAAAAATCGATTAAAGAAAAATTGATCCTACAGATTTATTTATAATAATTTTTCCAAATATTTCTGAAAAAAAACAACTTTCTTCCTCTAAATATTTTCTTTTTATCATCGCTAAACCTTTTATTTGACAATCTGATTTAAAAAAACTAGTTATTTTGCCTACAGAAACATCCTTGGCAGAATTTGTATATAAATTTTTATCTTCTAAGTCTAAATTGAACTGAGATTCAATTGATTCCCAAATTCTTATTTCCTGTTTTAAGGAAGAAACATTTTTTATTTTTGACATTGTTTCTTGTCCTAAATAACAACCTTTATTAAAATCTATAAGATCTTGTAATCCAAGCTCAAGAGGATTGTTTTTTCCGTTTATTTCCATTTCTAATGAGGGTATTGCCTGATTAATCTTCCAAAGTTTTAAATCATTGGGATTTAGTGAATTTAGTTTATTTTTATATATTTCAAATTCTTTATCTTCTGTTTTGAAGAAAATAGGTTGGTAAGTTCTCCATGAACTAGATTCATCAATTTCCTGAATTCTATTTATCAAGGATGGTTCACTCAGAAGTACATCGTCCGCTGGAAAAATAATTTGATTAAAGTAATCAATTATTTCATTTATGTTACCCGCCAAGATAATTACTTCTAAGCTTCTTTCTAAAAAAATAATTTCAATTAATGACCTTAAAACTCCATTTGGAGTTAACCAACAAGTTTTGATAACTTTATTTTCTGAATTAAGAATATTACCAGTTGTTATTCCATTCAAAAATTTTCTGGCATCTTTTCCAGTAATTGAAAAACAATCAAATTTTTCAAGCCAAAACTTTTTTTTTATATCTTGCATTCTGAAATAATTATAAAAAGTCTTTTATTGTAAAAAGACTCTTTAATTTAACATTTTCATCTTCAAGGGCTTCTAATCCCCCTTCTTGCCTATCAACTATAGACAAAACCTCCTCAACAACATAATTATTTTCTCGTAATTTTTTAATAGCTTTTATTACTGAACCAGCAGTTGTAACCACATCCTCTAAGACAGTTACCAAAGTACCTTCTTCTAATAAAGGGCCCTCTATTCCAGCTTTGGTACCGTATTTTTTGATTTCTTTCCTAATTATAAAACCATCAAGGTTTAGTCCATTCAAAGCTGCTTTAACAATTAATCCACTTACTAAAGGGTCTGCACCTAATGTCAATCCTGCTACAGCTTTTGACCTTGAATCCTTTAAATCTAAAAATAATTCACTTATTAATTTTAAGCCTTCGCCATTTAATGACACTGGTTTACAGTTAAAATAATGACTGCTTTTTTTTCCTGAAGATAAAGTAAAGTTTCCTCTCTTGTAAGATTTTTCAATTAACTGTTTTAACAATTTTGCTTTATTTAAATCATACTTATCCGAAAATTTGCCCATTAGTAAAAGTTTAATTTATATTTAAAGATTAGAAGAAAAAAAAGAAATCTCACAAAAACTTCCTAATGAGGTGTTTTTTGAAATATTATTTTTATATTGTATATTGAAATTCAATGTAATTAAAATTACATAAATTCCCTTGGGGGTGTAGCAATCTGGTGAATGCACCAAACTCATAATTTGGCTAAGGCGAGTTCGATCCTCGCCACCCCCATTATTCATTTGTCATTGAATGAAAATAACTCTACTTTTATTTCTTTTATTTCTACCAGCTTTTTTCGCAGCGAGTGAACTCTCTTTTTTATTAATAAGACCAAGTAAAGTTTTAAGGTTAATAGAAGAAAAAAAGAAAGGAGCTTTTTCAATTTTTAAAATTCAAAAACGCTTTAGATCTTCACTAATTGCTACTCAATTTGGAGTAACAATTTCATTAATTGCAATTGGATGGCTCAGCAATAACCTGGCTAATGATTATTGGAAAAGCAATATTTTATCAAATAGATTTTATGACCTTCTATTATTTTTATTTGTTGTTTTAGTTGTTACTCTTGTTTCTGGACTAATTCCAAAAGCTTTAGTAATTAACAATCCAGAATCTGCTGCATTAAGGTTAACCACAATATTCGATGCCGTGAGAAAAGCTATGAATCCTATAGTGAAAACAATAGAATTCTTTGCTAGCGCTTGTTTAGGCTTGTTTAATTTAAATAACAAATGGGATTCTTTAAACTCTGGTTTATCTGCTGGAGAATTAGAAACTCTTATAGAAACAGATAACGTAACAGGTTTAAAACCAGATGAGAAGAATATTCTTGAAGGAGTTTTTGCTTTAAAAGATACACAGGTTAAAGAAGTGATGATTCCAAGATCTGAAATGGTAACTTTGCCAAAAAATATAACCTTTTCAGAACTAATGAGACAAGTAGATAAAACTCGACATGCTCGCTTCTTTGTGATTGGTGAGTCTTTAGATGATGTATTAGGTGTATTAGATTTACGTTATCTAGCTAAGCCAATATCAAAAGGTGAAATGGAAGCCGATACATTACTAGAGCCATTCCTTTTACCAGTAACAAAAATAATAGAAACATGTTCACTAGCAGAAATATTTCCAATAGTAAGAGACTACAATCCGTTCTTACTAGTAGTTGATGAACACGGTGGGACAGAAGGACTTATAACTGCAGCTGATCTAAATGGCGAAATAGTTGGAGAGGAAATGCTGAATAATAGAACTTATTCAGATATGAGAATGTTAGATAATTTCTCTAAAAAATGGTCAATAGCTGGAAAATCAGAAATTGTTGAAATCAATAAAAAAATAGGATGTTCTATTCCAGAAGGTACTGATTATTATACTCTTGCTGGATTTATGTTAGAAAAATTTCAAATGGTTCCAAAAATTGGCGACGTTTTAGATTTTAATAATATTAAATTTGAAGTTATTTCTATGTCAGGGCCAAAAATTGATCGTGTTAAAATAATTCTTCCAAAAAGCTAAATGTGACTCCCCATAGAGGATAATGATAATTAACATATGGATTTGAAATTATGCAACCAACCTCATCACCGGTAAAGGTTGGAGTCATAGGTATTGGAAATATGGGCTGGCATCATGCTCGAGTACTAAGTTTACTTAAAGATGCAAATCTCATTGGAGTCGCAGATCCAAATGAGGAGAGAGGGAAATTAGCTATTGAGCAATTTCAATGTGAATGGTTCAAGGATTATAAAGACCTAATTCCAAAAGTTGATGCTATCTGTATTGCTGTCCCTACACTACTTCATCAAAAAGTAGGACTAGATTGTCTTAATGGAGGTGCTAACGTTCTCATTGAAAAACCAATTGCAGCTAACGAGTTGGAAGCAAAATCTCTAATAGAGGCTGCTAATACAAGTAACTGTTTATTACAAGTAGGGCATATTGAAAGATTTAATCCTGCTTTTAGAGAATTAAATAAAATAGTAAATAATGAAGAAATTGTTGTTTTAGAAGCAAGGAGGCACAGTCCTCATGCCGACAGAGCAAATGATGTATCTGTAGTAATGGATTTAATGATTCATGACATTGATCTTATTTTGGAGCTTGTAAACTCAAAAATACAAAAATTAGCAGCAGTTGGAGGAAGAAATAGCGAAGGATTAATAGATTATGTCAATGCTACTTTAGTTTTTAAAAATAATGTTATTGCAAGCCTAACTGCAAGCAAAATGAGTCACAAAAAAATTAGAAGTTTAAGTGCTCACTGCCAAAATGGCCTAGTAGAAACTGATTTTTTAAATCACTCTTTGCAAATCCATCGAAAATCTAATGAATCATACACAGCAGAGCATGGAGAATTAGTTTATAGAAATGATGGATATGTCGAAGAAGTTAGCACAACCTCCATTGAACCTCTCTATGCTGAACTGGAGCATTTTCTTAAGTGCGTTCAGGGGAAAGAAACACCCGAGGTAGATGGTGAGCAAGCCTCAAGAGCATTAAAAATAGCTGATTTTATAGAGAGTGCTGTAGAAAATTCTGGAGATGCGATTTTACTAGAAAATCCCTTCTGATAAAGACAATCTAAACTACAAAGAATTTTATTTAAATCCAACTGCAGCTTGCCAAACAAACACTAATAAAAAGAAAAATAAAGGAATCAGTGGCAGAACATCAACAGTTGGAGCAAAGGCCTTATAAGCCTCTGGCAATTCAGCGAATGTATTAAATAGAATGAGCACCTTTTTGATAATTTAATTAATTATGATAAGACGTTACCACGTATGGTGAGCAATAGAGGATGTTTTCCAAGGAGCGAAATCATTTGTAAAACAATTATCTCTAATTGCAGTAGAAATTGCGTTGGTAAATCTTATTAAGTGAGCAATATTATGCAAACTTATGAGAGTTAGGCCTAATATTTCGTCATTTCTAATTAGATGATGCAAATATGCTCGAGAATAGGATTTACAAGTTTCGCATTTACAAGTTTTATCAATCGGAGAAAAGTCATTTTTAAATCGAGCATTTCGCAAATTCAATCTTTCTTCATTAAAAAATGCAGTCCCATGTCTTCCCAGTCTAGTAGGCAAAACACAGTCAAATATATCGAATCCATTAGCAACAGCTAGAGAAATTTCTTTTAAAGAGCCAATTCCCATTAAATATCTTGGTTTATTTGTTGGTAAGAATTTCGGGACGTAATTAATTACACTATGTATTTCTTCGACTGCCTCGCCAACACTTACACCTCCCACTGCTATTCCAGGCAAATCAAAAGAACTTGTATATTTTGCACTGTATTCTCTCAATCTCGGATACTTTCCACCTTGAACTATACCGAATAATGCTTGATTGGATTTCTGATGAGTCTCAACACATTTTTGCAACCATGAATGAGTTCTTTGTAAAGAGTCTTCAATATCATTTTCGTTAGCTGTATGCGGAGGACAATGATCAAAAGCCATAGCAACATCCGATCCAAGATCCATTTGAATCTGCATTACTTTTTCAGGTGATAAAAAAACATGACTTCCATCTCTTGGATTTTTAAATTCCACACCTCTATCAGAAATATTATTTAATTTGGCCAAACTAAAAACTTGATATCCTCCTGAATCAGTAAGAATAGGATTAGGCCAATTCATGAACTTATGTATTCCCCCAGATTCTTTAACTAGTTTTTCTCCAGGTTGTAAATGAAGATGAAAGGTATTTGAGAGAATCATTTCTGATCCTGTAGAGGTTAACTGCTTAGATGAAATTCCTTTAACCGTTGCCAAAGTACCCACAGGCATAAATTTTGGCGTGTTTACCTGACCATTTGGTGTATGAAATATACCAGTTCTTGCCGCTGTATTACTGCAATTCGATGTAATTTCAAATTCAAACACGATAATTTATAAAATTTTTTGATCCTTTTTCATTAATTTACCCTATTATCTAATATTGAATCTATTTTTATCTCATCAAAAAATATTTAATAAAAAATTTGGCAGGATCTTGGATTTTCTATACGACATTTCCAAAGATACCCTTAATTAATCCTGAATTTAAAAATATTGCACAATTTGCTCCGCCTTTAGGATTTTTAATTGGAACAATACAGAGTTATATTTTTCTTTTTTTAAAAACAAACTCCTGGTCCATTTATGCATCTGCATTAATTTGCTTGGCTTCAGGATATTTAATTACTGGTGGTCTACACATTGATGGTTTAATGGATACTTTCGATGGTATTTTTGCGGGTAAAAAGAAACGCTTAAAAGCCATGAAAGACAGTAAAGTTGGGTCCTTTGGCGTTCAAGCCTTAGTTTTTATAACTTTAATTCAAATTGCTTGCATACTAAAAATTCAAACCCTAATAATTTTTGTTTTACCTATATGCTTATTTTGGGGAAGATTTTCAAATTTATTTTTTATTGAAAAGTTTAAATATACAAGTTATAAAAAAAAATCTATTAGACACAAAAAGTTTTGGAATGGATTTAAAAAAGAATCGTTGATCTCCATTATTTTTCTTTTAATTTTTATTTCATACCAATTTGTTTCAATTACAACCAAAGCATTATTAATAAAATTTTTAATTCTTATTTTGATTGGTATTTTTCTAAGCTATTTTATCCCAAACATACTGGGTAATAAAATTGGAGGCTTCAACGGAGATGCCTGCGGTGCAAGTGTTGTACTAGTTGAAACTGCAATGTTGTTTATACATGCAATTCTTTTATAGGTAGTTCCAAATAGAAAATATTTTTCTTCTTAAGATTTTTTGATTTCGCAGTATTATCAATCGAATTATTTTGCAGCAATCTTAAATCTCCTCCAATTTGTTTTGCTAATTTTCTCGCCAAAAAAAGCCCTACGCCCGTGCCGTCTTTTTTCTTAGCGGCAGATCCTCTAAATCCTTTTTCAAAAATTTTCTCATTTTCATTTTTGGTTATTTTTTTACCATCATCAAATATACAAAGTCCATTACTCGTGAAAGCGAGACCAATTTCAGTATCTTTTTGGGCATATTTAAAAGCATTTTCTAATAAATTGGCCACAATTTCAGCAATCACAGCATATTTTGCTTTTATTGGCGATAAAGTCCAATCTGGCCAAAGAGAAGGTTCAGTCCAATCTCTATTCTCTAAGTCCGCATTCGCTTTACCCCTTTCTAATATTGGCCTTAATAAACTCTGAACAGTTATTACCTTTTTATTATCTAAATTTGGAGGTAATAATAACCTTTCCTCTCCAATTTCTATAGGAAGTGAAATAGGTGAATTTAATTGTGCAAAAGAATCCATATATTTATTAATTTGTTTTTGCTCTAATATCATGCGTTCGACTATTTCAATAGAGCTATTATCTGAACCAAGTCTTTTTATTAGTAATTTTGCATATGTTCTAATAGCAGCTAATGGATTCCTTAATTGATGGATTATGACATTGACCTGATTTTTTAAATAATTGATTTCTTCATTTTTATTTTGACGTTCTAATTCGATAGAGACGCATTTAGCTAAAGATATCGAAAGGGCTTTTAATCTAGAATCAAGAGATACTGGCCAATTCCCTCCTGTCAAATCAGTTTCTACCCTAAGGACGCCAAGTAATATATCGTTTTCTTGAAGCGGGTACCATCTTCTATTAGGGGATGAAACTTTTAGTGAAGGATCATCCTCTAATGATGTAAGTAGCCTATCAATTTGTGGCCATTGACCAATCATTTCAAAAGATGCTTTAGTTCCTTCCTTAGCTGAAGCAATATACATAACTAAATTAGTCACGCCCATTGAGCAACCAAAACTCTCTAACTGTTTAATAATTAGTTCTTCAAATTTTTTTGAAAGATTCATAATTAATAAAATTTTGAGGAATTTTTTTTAAAAAAAACTTGAATAAGGGCTTGTAAAATATGAAAAAAGTATTAAGATATATAAAGAGGTCTGACTTTAGCCAGCCTTAAATATGAATATTTAATCATATTTTAAGCTACATCAGGGGTTGATGGGTCCTCTATGTAATTTGAAGTGAATTTAAAATCACATATATAAGATTAGTAAAAATAAATAAGACTAATCTCATTAATAATTTCAGGAGTACCAATCAATGTCAAAAAAAAGAAAAAGAATCAGCAGAAGAAGATTGGCTGGCCAAAGAGTAATGGCACATGTACCTATTTATCATATCGAAACTGGCAAACATAAACCAGTAACAGCAGCAAGAAGATTCATAGCTGAAAATGGTCTCTCTGCGCCTTCAGTTTTCAATGTCAGAAGAAATGAACACACCACCGATAGATTTTTTTGGGGTGAAAAAGGTTTATTTAGCGCCCAATATGCTGAAGAAAATCATTTTCTATTTCCATCACTAAAAGTTGTAGTTGAAGGAATTGGTGAAGAAAAAATATTTGAGGGTCTAGAACTTACTGCAGATGATTGGGAAGAGATTGAAGAATATGAATATGCTTTTGTTTAAAAAATATTACTTATATTTGAACTTATAAAATTAATTAAATTTGAATCAATTTGATGAAATCCATCGAATTCTAATAATTCACAAAACTTAGAAGACTTAATCTTTACCTTTTCATAAATAGTCCTTGAAGCATCTATGGGCACAACGTCATCATATAAACCATGACTAATAATCAATGGCGAGAAATTTTCTCCCGGGGCCCAGTTGGGGTGTGGATACCCACTACAAGCAACAATTAATCCAAAATTTAACTTAAATCCCGCATCAATTGCCATTGCCGCCCCCTGAGAGAACCCAAACAAAATTGTTTTTCTTAGTGAAATCTGATCAGTATCAAATTTTTTTAATGTAACTAAAAGTTTATTTACTTCAACCTCAGCTTCTTTCCAATCATGTGGGTATAATCCATACCACTGTCTTCCCTGACCACTTGGATGTAATCCAGGAGCTCTCAAAGAAATTACCTCAAAATCAAGATTTATTTTTTCAGTTATCTCCTTTCCAAATGTTAAAAGGTCATCTGAATCAGCTCCCCAACCATGGATCAAAATAATTCTATGAGTTGCAGTTTGAGAGCTAATCGAGACAAATTCATGATTGATAGCATATTTCATGTTTATATTCTTAAGTAAGTAAACTTTCCCATAATGTCTCCATTAGCTTTAGTTAGTGTCTCTGATAAAAAAAATATAATCCCATTTTGTAAGGAATTGGTAGAGCAATTTAATTATAAAATTCTATCAAGTGGAGGAACTGCCAAACATCTTTTAGAGGCTAAAATTCCAGTTATTAAAGTTGCTGATTTTACTAATTCTCCAGAAATTCTTGGAGGAAGAGTTAAAACTTTACATCCAAAAATACACGGGGGAATATTAGCTAAAAGAACTGATGAGGAACATAAAAAAGATATAGAAACTAACAATCTTGAGTTAATTGACTTAGTAGTTGTAAATTTATATCCTTTTAAAAAAACTGTAGATCAGGGAGCTAAATGGGAAGATGCCATTGAAAATATCGATATCGGAGGGCCATCTATGATTCGTTCTGCAGCCAAAAATCATAAAGATGTTTCCGTTTTAGTAGATCCTAGTCAGTATCAAAATTTTCTTGAAGAAATTCAAAAAGGTGAATTGAAAGACTCATATAAAGCAAAATTAGCCCTTGAAGCTTTTCAACATACAGCAGACTATGACACTGCAATATCTACTTGGATAAGGAAAGAAAGAGATTTACAATCTTCCAAATATATTGAATCTTATCCACTAATCAAAACCTTAAGATATGGGGAGAATCCACATCAAAAAGCTTTCTGGTATGGTTTAAGTAACATTGGATGGAACTCAGCAGAGCAATTACAAGGAAAAGACTTAAGTTATAACAATCTATTAGATCTTGATTCGGCACTTTCAACAGTTTTAGAATTTGGCTACACAGAAAAAGATAACCTTACAACCGACTTGTTCGCTTCTGTTATTCTAAAACACAATAATCCTTGTGGTGCCTCAGTAAGTAATTCAGCTTCTCAAGCATTTTTGAATGCTTTGGAATGCGACTCTGTTAGTGCATTTGGAGGAATAGTTGCTTTTAATTCAAATGTTGATAGTAAGACCGCAATTCACCTCAAAGAGATTTTCTTAGAGTGTATCGTCGCTCCATCTTTTGATAAGGAGGCTTTAGAAATTTTAAAAGTTAAAAAGAATTTAAGAATTTTAAAGTTTTCAAAAGATCAACTCCCAAAAAAGAATCAAACTTCTACTAAATCAATAATGGGTGGATTACTAGTTCAGGATGCTGATAATAGTGAAGATAAAACTGATAATTGGATTTCAGTAACTAATCAAAATCCGAGTAATCAAATTAATTTAGATCTAAATTTTGCATGGAAAATTTGTAAACACGTAAAATCTAATGCAATTGTTATAGCAAAAGACCAAAAAACTATTGGTATTGGGGCTGGACAAATGAACAGAGTGGGGGCAGCCAAAATTGCATTAAAAGCAGCTGGAAAGTTGTGTTCAGATGCTGTCTTGGCCAGCGATGGGTTTTTCCCATTTGCAGATACTGTAGAGCTAGCAAATACATATGGAATAAAAGCTATTATTCAACCAGGAGGAAGTTTAAGAGACCAAGAAAGTATTGACATGTGTAATTCGAAAGGAATCGCGATGGTATTTACCCAAAAAAGGCACTTCCTACATTAGGTTATGTTGATTTTGGATAATATGTAATTTTATTAGTTTTTCTGAATAAAGACAGCCTGCCTGGTCCTGCGCATAGGAAGTAGAGAGAAATAGCCCCATATATAAAAGACAACTCGAAAGCATAATTATGGCCTTCAACCACTGCCAGAGGAAAACCTTCTAGTCCAGTATCAAGAAGATGAAAATAAACTGCAAATGCCATGGTGGAAAATAGACCAAGAGAAGAAAGCCTCGCAAAAATCCCCAAAGCCAATCCTACTGGGCATACCAATTGAGTAATTGCTGCGCCAAAAGTCCAAACAACAGGATCACCTGGCAAAAATGGGAAGTACTTACCCACTACAAACTCAGCAAAACCCTGTGGATCTTGAAGTTTCTCAAGACCATGATGAATCATTAAAGCACAAAAACCTATTCTTAAAACAAAAATCGAAAGTTCTCCAAGGATATTTACTTCTGCCCCTGAAGACGAATTGGCAACTACAACTTCAACTTTTTGGGGCGCTTTAGTTCTATTCATACTTGCAGTTTCAATCTGATTAGTTTGTGCTTTGTCTTCCATACTTCATTAATTTTTCATTATTCTAGTTAATAAAGTAGATCTTTTGGAATGATCTGACTAATAAATTAAAAAAACTAAGCAAATTTATAAATGAATAACAAATTCAGGAAGCAATATCAATTAACTTTTCAATAACATCTGCAACAACCTTATCAGGAGTGGATGCACCTGAGGTAATTCCAACATTAATATTTCCACCAGGTAGAAAATTATTTTTAAGTTCTAATTCTGATCCAAGTGGTTTATGAAATATTGAGTTTTCTTTAACTGATATCCTCTCTGGTGTATCTATGTGGAAAGAAGAAATATTTTTAGTAATTGCTATTTCTTGTAGGTGAGTAGTATTGGAAGAATTGAAACCGCCAATAACTACAAGAATATCAAGATCTTCATCAACCAAAGAAAACATTGCATCTTGTCTTTCTTCAGTTGCATCACAAATAGTATTAAAAGCTAAAAAGTGACTATTTAACTCTCCTGGTCCAAATTTTTTTAACATCGTCCTTTCAAAAACCTTTCCAATTTCCTCAGTCTCGCTCTTAAGCATTGTTGTCTGATTTGCAACTCCCACTCTATCTAAGTCTTTATCAGGATCAAATCCATTAGAACAAGCTTTAGCAAATTTGTTCATGAACTCATTTCTGTTACCTCTCCCCAGAATATATTCAGATACATAATTTGCTTCTTCAAGATCAAGTACAACTAAATATTTTCCTGCGAATGAACTTGTTGCGAGAGTCTCTTCATGCTTAAATTTTCCATGAATAATAGATGTGAAAACATGTTTTTTATGTTTTTCAACGGTATGCCACACTTTAGAAACCCATGGACAAGTTGTATCAATAATATGACAACCTTTCTCATGCAAGAGTTTCATTTCTTGCACAGTAGCTCCGAAAGCAGGAAGTATAACAACATCGCCATTAGAAACTAAAGAAAAATCTTTTATTCCATTTTTAGCTGAAATGAATTTTACATTCATTTTTCTTAAATGATCATTAACAGAGGGATTATGAATTATTTCGTTTGTTATCCATATATTATCATTTGGGTAATGTCTTCTAGTTTCATAAGCCATTGCCACAGCTCTTTCAACTCCCCAACAGAAACCAAAGGCCTTGGCTAACTTAATATTTAGTCTGCCTTTAGTATAATTAAAACCATTATCCCTTATAGAGCTGATCAAATCACTTTGGTAAGCTTCTTCTAACGCTTGAGCTCTTTTTGTTGGAGAATCAAAACCCCTTCTATTATATCTATCAGAATGATGAAGAGATCTTCTAAAAGCTTGAGTATCCATCTTTATATATTACAACGTTTTAAATAATTTTTCGTAAAAAAAAAGAAACCTGACATAAGTCAGGTTTCTTAAATCATTTTTGAATTAGATTATTTAGCAGATGCAAAGTCTGGATACGCTTCCATTCCATGCTCTCCTATATCTAAGCCTTGTGTTTCTTCCTCTTCAGATACTCGGATTCCACCGAATAATCCTCCAATTACAGACCAGGCAATCCAGCAAGTAACTAGTGTCCAAATAGCATAAGCTGCGGCACCAAGAGCTTGAACTAGAAGAAGAGTAATACCTCCACCATTAAACAAGCCCATACCTGCTCCATCACCTTGTACAGCTGTACCCCAAAGACCGATAACTACAGTACCCCATACACCACAAACTCCGTGAACAGAGAATGCACCAACAGGATCATCGATCTCAGCGGCATCAAGTGCTGCAACAGAAAATACTACGATAATTCCACCTACTAGTCCTGCAAACCAGGCCCCAGCAAGTGTCATATCACCACAACCAGCGGTGATACTAACCAAACCAGCAAGGATTCCGTTAATTATCATTGTAAGATCAGGCTTACCAGAAGTTAATGTTGAAACAATAGTTGCACCAATAGCTCCAGCTGCTGCTGCTAAAGTAGTTGTTACAGCAACATATGGAACCCATTGATCCATAGCAAGTTGAGAACCGGGGTTAAATCCGTACCAACCTATCCATAGGACTAATGCGCCTAGAGTAGCTATAGCCATATTGTGTCCTGGCATAGCCTGTGGTTTCCCATCAGAGTATTTGCCAATTCTTGGTCCAAGAAGCATAGCTCCTACAAGACCTGCCCATGCTCCAACTGAGTGAACAATTGAAGAACCAGCAAAATCAACAAAACCTAAAGAATCAAGCCAACCACCATTCCATTTCCAGCTACCAGCAATTGGATATATAAATGCAGTTAATACAACAGCAAAAACAACAAATTCTCCAAATTTAACTCTTTCAGCAACAAGACCGGAAACGATAGTTGCCGCAGTTCCTGCAAAAGCAGACTGGAACAAGAAATCAACAGTTGGGACTAATCCAGCATCAGTTACCATATCTGCAGTAACTGTTGGATCAAAAAATAAGCCGCCAAAATAAAGCCAACCGTCAGCAACACTTCCTCCGTACATTAATGAGTAGCCGATAAACCAATAAGAAGTTACAGCTAGAGCAAATACAAAGAGGTTTTTAGCAAGGATGTTAACAGCGTTCTTAGAACGGCACATACCTGCCTCAACCATAGCGAAACCTGCGTTCATAAAGATCACTAGAATAGTAGCGATCAAAAGCCATAGATTGTTAGCAAGAAAAGCTGCATTCAACTCAGGTAAATCAGCTGCATGAGCTGAAAGATTAAAAATACCTAAACCAAACAAAGCTAGGGGAACAGTTGCAAGCCACAACATAGAGCGGTTTGAACTAAATCCTCGAATACTCCTCAAAAGGAGCATAGGTCCATTCACAAGACTTGCATCTTGAAGTTTGGACCTAGAGCGCCTTTGAGGCGTTTGCAAAGCAGTGGTCATAAAAAAAAATTAGATCTGCAAAAAAACAGTTTGTGCTGTTTCCTTTCAAATTTAAATTTATTCAAAAAACTTATCCGTGTCTAGTAGTTGTTGATACCATTTTTATAGTTGCACCTTAAAAAATTATTTGTTAAATTTAAAAAATTTTTTTTTTGGATTTCAAGATATCAAGTTTTTAGACTATTTTAAAGGTTTAATTCCATTCCATGATACGTGGTCTCGATGAAATTCAAATGAACATGGAATCGTTATCATTCCTGCATTAAAAGATTCTCTAAAAAGGCTGCCGTATAAGGGATCTGCATCATCTCCAGGAGAAAAAAAACAAGCGTCTTTTCTTGTAATACAAAGTACTAAAACGCTTTTACTTTCAGGAATTAATTCCTTTAATTCCATGAGGTGTTTTTGACCTCTTTTCGTTACTGTATCTGGGAATAGAGCTACATTTTCTTTAATCCAAGTTGTATTTTTAACCTCTATGTAAATGTTACGTTTATCAGGATTTGAAGATTTTGGAGTTAGAAAAAAGTCAATTCTGCTTTTTTTATCTTTTCCATAAGGGACTTCAGATTTAATTGTCTCTACTTCTCCTATTATTTGGTTTAGCAAATTTTTCTCAATAACCTTTTTGATTAACTTATTTGCAAATAAAGTATTAATTCCCACCCAAACCTCCTCATTTTTTACATCTAAAACACATATCTGTTCCCAAGTAAAAGGTAATTTTCTTTTTGGAGAAGGGGAAACACTTATTCTTACTTTTGCTCCCTTACTCAAAAGTCCCTTCATTGGGCCTGTATTAGCACAATGAGCAGTTACTACCTCACCACTCTCTAATTTTATATCTGCAAGAAACCTTTTATACCTCTTAATTAAAACCCCTTCAATTAATGGATCAAATTCAATTATCCGATCATTCATAAATATGTCCTTAGTTAAAAATCAAATATAATTGAAACTTAAACTTCTTGAAAAATTTAGACGAATCCAAATGCATTCAATTTTAAAAAATAATGTTTTTTCAATTTCATTTGGTACTAGTCTTAGTAAATTAGCTGGATGTATAAGACAAATATTTATAGCTGCTGCTTTTGGGGTTGGTGTAACATACGACGCGTTTAATTATGCATATATAATTCCTGGTTTTTTGCTAATAATCATTGGGGGTATTAATGGTCCACTGCATAACGCAGTCGTTGCAGTTTTAACTCCGCTTAACAAAAAAAATGGAGGGATTGTTTTAACTCAAGTAAGCATAAAACTTTCAATATTATTATTAATTTTAGCAATATTAATTTACTCGAATTCCAGTTTATTAATTGATTTATTGGCCCCGAATTTAAGTTACGAAGCTAAATCTATTGCCACTTACCAATTACAAATACTTACACCTTGCATCCCTTTATCCGGCTTCATAGGTTTAAGCTTTGGCGCCTTAAATTCCCAAAGAAAATTCTTTTTATCGAGTATAAGTCCAGCAATAACAAGCATAACTATTATTTTTTTTATTTTATTTAGTTGGATTTTCAACCAAGAAAATACATCTAATAATTTCTTTAATAACGGGGGATTACTAGCATTTGCAACTTTAACAGGAACTTTAATTCAATTTGTTGTTCAAATTTGGGAAATAAATAAAATTGGTCTCTTGAGATTAAAGTCAACCTTTAATTTATTTAAAGATGAAGAGAGGAGGATTTTCAAACTAATTATTCCAGCATCTATCTCATCGGGTCTAAGTCAAATTAATGTTTTTATCGATATGTTTTTCGCTTCAAGTTTTCAGGGCGCAGCATCTGGACTAGCTTACGGAAACTTTCTTATACAAGCCCCCTTAGGCATATTATCTAACTCCTTGATTCTGCCATTACTTCCAAAATTTTCTAAATTAAGAAGTGAAAAAGACGAAAGAGGTCTCCAAAAACAATTAATATCTGGGATAGAGTACTGTTTTTTGACAGCTATTTTTTTAACCGGATTTTTTATAACATTCAATAATCAAATCGTACAATTAGTTTTTCAAAGAGGATCTTTTGATTATTCAGCAACTTTAAAAGTAAAAAATATATTAATTGCTTATGCAGTCGGCATACCCTTTTATCTCTATAGAGATCTATTAGTAAGAACTTACTATTCAATAGAAAAAACAAATTTCCCTTTTAAGTCTTCAATTGCAGGGATAATATTTAATATTCTTTTTGATTGGTTTTTAATTGGTGCCCCAATTAAAAATTTTGGGAATCTTTCTCCTTATAATTTCGAAGTCGTGGGAATAATTTTATCTTCAGTAATAGTCAACCTTATAGTATGTATTTTGCTTTCTTTTAATCTGCAAAATGAAGATATCCATTTACCTAACTTGGATTTATTGAGGAAAATTAGCCTCATGTCATTAGCAGCATTTATAGACAGCACAATTTGTTTTACTATTCTCCAAACTACGAATAACTTCAATTCAAATCTCGAAGAATTTTTATTATTAATATTTGGAACTCTAACTTTTTTTGTGATTTATTTTTTACTTACAAAATGCTTGAAAGTAAATAAATTTAAAGTTTCAAAAAAAGAGATTTAGTTTTTAAAAAAAACTTTCCAAAATCTCTTCTAATTCTAGAATTTGTGAGTTAGTGATTAAATTAATCAGTGGAATACTATTAACACCATCCCCTACTTTTACATTTATTGCTTTCAGACTTAATTTTGCAGCCTCCAATGGGCCTTCATCTTTATTGCTGATACATTCAATAGCAAGATGCCTAGCTAGTCCAGCGTCTCCAAGATACAAGTTCCACTTTTCTATTTTTATAAAAACCTTTTCGGAAATAATATTTTCTAGATCACTTATACTTATCTGAGATTCCATAAATAGAAATTAATTTAAGTTGATTGTTTTGAAGTATCTTTAGGTTTTTTTATAATTACGAAAAGTAAATGGGAGGCCAAAAGAACCGACCAGACAATTGCAAAATTATTAAAATAACTGATTTCATATTTAATCTCTTTTAAAAGC
The DNA here is from genome assembly GCA_902538695.1 of uncultured Synechococcaceae cyanobacterium. Lineage (GTDB taxonomy): Bacteria > Cyanobacteriota > Cyanobacteriia > PCC-6307 > Cyanobiaceae > Prochlorococcus_A. The sequence goes on from CACBGC010000001.1 coordinate 21,962, forward strand.
CACGTGCCACTTACAATCGCAGTAAATATCATGCAGTGAATAACAAAATTTACTATTCGAGAAAAATGTTTATAGATAGGATCTTCTGAATCACCATTTCCGTACCATTTTATAGGCATATTAATAATTAGATTGTTAATAATAGATATTTTACAAGAAATCTAGTTGACTAAGAGACCCTGAAACAGAGATATTACATAATTATGCGCCTGTAGCTCAGTGGATTAGAGCACCTGACTACGGATCAGGGTGTCGGGAGTTCGAATCTCTCCAGGCGCGTTTAAAATTCTGAAATATTCTTTTTATATTTTTCTAAAAAATATCGTCTATATTATGGGTATTACTTATCAAATTCAATGAATATCCTTCAAAATCTTAAAGAAAGTGATCCAGTAATATCAAATTTTATTAACTCTGAAAAAAATAGGCAGGAGAATCATCTTGAGTTAATCGCAAGCGAAAATTTCGCATCAATTGCTGTTATGCAGGCTCAAGGTTCCGTCCTTACGAATAAATACGCGGAGGGATTACCCCAAAAAAGATATTACGGGGGATGTGAATTTGTTGATGAAATCGAAGAATTAGCTATTCAGAGAGCGAAAAAATTATTTAATGCAAATTGGGCTAATGTTCAACCTCATAGTGGAGCGCAGGCAAATGCTGCTGTTTTCCTAAGTCTACTTAAACCTGGCGACACAATCATGGGGATGGATTTATCTCATGGTGGACACCTAACTCATGGGTCTCCAGTAAATATGAGTGGTAAATGGTTCAATGCAGTTCACTATGGTGTAAATAAAGAAACTAGTGAATTAAATTTTGATGAAATAAGAGAGATAGCACTTCAAACAAAACCAAAATTAATCATATGTGGATATTCTGCTTATCCGAGAACAATCGATTTTGAGTCATTTAGAAATATTGCAGATGAAGTTGGTGCATTCTTAATGGCTGATATTGCACACATCGCCGGTCTTGTAGCAAGTAAACTCCATCCAAATCCAATACCATACTGTGATGTAGTAACCACAACTACTCATAAAACATTAAGAGGGCCTAGAGGGGGACTTATCTTGTGTAAAGATGCAGAATTTGGAAAGAAATTTGATAAATCTGTTTTCCCTGGAACTCAGGGTGGGCCCCTCGAACACATAATTGCAGCTAAAGCAGTTGCATTTGGAGAAGCCTTGCAGCCAGATTTCGTTAATTATTCCCAACAAGTAATAAAAAATGCAAAAGTTCTAGCTTCAACTTTAATAAACAGAGGTATCAATATTGTCAGTGGAGGCACTGATAACCATATTGTTTTACTCGATTTAAGAAGTATCAATATGACTGGTAAGATTGCTGACTTACTTGTAAGTGAAGTGAATATCACTGCAAATAAAAATACTGTTCCATTTGACCCTGAATCACCTTTTGTAACCAGCGGACTAAGGTTGGGAACTGCTGCTTTAACTACTAGAGGCTTTAATGAGGATGCTTTTGCTGAAGTTGGCGAAATTATTGCTGATAGATTACTTAATCCAGATGATTCACTGATTGAAAGTCAATGTAAAGATAGAGTATTAACCTTATGTAATCGTTTTCCTCTTTATGAAAGCAAACTTGAAGCATCAATTAAATGAGTCCTAACCCTAAGGGAGTTGAAATTCTTTCTATTGGAACAGAGCTACTCTTAGGAAATATTATCAATACAAATGCTCAATGGATTTCTGAACAGTTATCTCAATTAGGCTTAAATCACTTTAGGCAATCAACTGTCGGTGATAATTGTGATCGAATTATAAAAGTAATTCAAGAAATATCGAAAAGAAGTAATCTTCTAATTACAACTGGTGGCTTGGGACCCACCCCAGATGACTTAACTACTGAAGCAATAGCCAAATCTTTTAATGTATCTCTTTTTGAAAGAGAGCTCTTATGGGATGAAATTAAACAAAAACTTTCAAACTCAAAACTTCAGGACGATTCCTCTAGCTTAAGGAAACAATGTTTCTTCCCAGAAAATGCTCAAATTATTAATAACCCAAGGGGCACTGCCCCAGGAATGATTTGGGAACCAGTAAAAGATTTTACTATCCTTACTTTCCCAGGAGTACCCAGTGAAATGAAAACTATGTGGGAAGAGACAGCATATGATTTCATTAAAACCAAATTCTCAGATAATTATTCCTTTTTTTCAACTACTCTTAAATTTGCGGGTATTGGAGAATCAAGCGTTGCTGAAAAAATTAATGATCTATTAAATCTTAAAAACCCTACCGTTGCTCCATATGCAAATTTAGGAGAGGTTAAACTCAGAATCACCGCGCGAGCAAAGAACGACCTAGAAGCAAAAAATATAATTAAACCTATTAAAGAAAAATTAAAAAAAGATTTTTCAAAATTTATTTTTGGAGAGGATAACGATACTCTTCCTAGCGTTTTAATAAAAGCATTAACCAAGAGGAACGAAACTATTGTTTTTGCTGAATCCTGCACCGGAGGCCTTCTATCTTCATCAGTAACCTCAATATCAGGCTCATCTCAAGTTTTTCAAGGTAGTATTGTTTCCTATAGTAATGAACTAAAAAATTCATTATTAAATATTTCTAAAGAAAAGCTTACAAAATATGGAGCTGTTTCTGAAGAAGTTTGTGAGGCCATGGCAATTAATATAAAAGAGAAATTAGGAGCAGATTGGGCAATAGCAATTAGTGGAATAGCTGGTCCTAACGGAGGCAGTCAAGATAAACCTGTTGGACTTGTCTATATTTCAATTTCAGGACCGAATAATCATATAACTAATATAAAAAAACTATTTAACTCAACACGAAATCGAATAGAAATTCAAAGACTAAGTGTAAATGTGTGTTTGAACAGCCTCCGATTAATCCTATTATCAAATAGTAAGTAACTATTTTTACAAATTGAGTCAAGATACCCTATTTGATAAAGTTTGGGATTTACATAAGGTTTCAAGTCTTCCTGGAGGATCTGATCAAATATTTATTGGTCTTCACCTTATCCATGAAGTGACGAGTCCTCAAGCATTTGGTGCTTTAAAGGACAAAAAATTAAAAGTAAAATTCCCTGATAGAACTGTTGCTACTGTTGATCATATTGTGCCAACAGATAATCAGAGCAGGCCTTTCAAAGATAATCTCGCTGAACAGATGATTGAAACACTTGAGAAAAATTGCTTAGAACATAAAATAAGATTTTTTAATATTGGTAGTGGTAATCAAGGAATAGTTCATGTAGTAGCACCGGAATTAGGCCTAACTCAGCCAGGAATGACAATCGCTTGCGGAGATTCTCATACTTCAACTCATGGAGCTTTTGGGTCAATTGCTTTTGGTATAGGTACCAGTCAAGTAAGAGATGTTCTTGCTACCCAAACCTTAGCTATGAACAAATTGAAAGTAAGGCAGATTTGGTGTGACAATAAATTATCTAAGGGTGTTTATGCAAAGGATTTAGTTCTTCATATAATTAATAAACTTGGTGTAAAGGCAGGAGTAGGTTTTGCATATGAATTCGCAGGACCTGCGATACATGAATTATCAATGGAAGAAAGGATGACGATATGCAATATGTCTATTGAAGGAGGAGCAAGATGCGGCTACATCAACCCTGATGAAAAGACCTTTAGTTACATTAAAAATAAATTATATGCCCCAAAAAATGAGCATTGGGATAGAGCTCTCAGATGGTGGGAATCATTAAAAAGCGATGAAAATTCAATTTATGATGACGTAATTAAATTAGATGCTTCTAAGGTAGAACCAACCGTAACCTGGGGGATTACTCCCGGCCAAAGTATAAGCATTAATCAACAAATCCCTCTTTTAGATGACTTATCCCCAAATGATAAATTAGTTGCAGAAGAGGCTTATGAATATATGAGTTTCAAGCCTGGACAATTAATAAAGGATACTCCTATAGACGTTTGTTTCATAGGTAGTTGCACAAATGGAAGAATCAGTGACTTAAGAGTTGCAGCTAAAGTATTAAAAGGCAAAAAAGTATCCAAGAATGTCAAAGCATTTGCAGTTCCAGGTTCAGAAAAAGTAGCTACTGAAGCAAAACAAGAAGGTCTTGATCAGATATTTAAGGATTCTGGATTTCAATGGAGAGAGCCTGGCTGCTCAATGTGTTTAGCAATGAATTCAGATAAGCTAATAGGTAATCAAGTTAGTGCCAGTTCTAGTAATAGAAATTTCAAGGGTCGGCAAGGATCTCCCAGTGGAAGAACATTGCTCATGAGTCCAGCAATGGTTGCTGCTGCTGCAATTAATGGCAAAGTCAGTGACGTTAGAGAATTTATCAACTGATGAAATCAGAGTTTACCCCGCCAATTGGAAAAATTTCAAATATTAACGGGCAATGTATCTCATTGATTGGAAATGATATTGATACAGATCGAATAATTCCAGCTCGTTTTTTGAAGTGTGTTAACTTTGATTCATTGGGTCAATCTGTTTTTGAAGATGATAGAAAAACTTTAAAAGGAAGGCATCCTTTTGATCTTGAGGAAAACAAAAATTCCTCGATACTAATTGTTAATAGCAATTTTGGATGTGGTTCCAGCAGAGAACATGCCCCCCAAGCGCTCATAAGATGGGGTATAAAAGCAATTATAGGAGAAAGTTTCGCCGATATTTTTTACAGTAACTGTATTGCAATCGGAATTCCCTGTTTTACGCTACCTAAAAAATCCATAGAAGAAATACAAAACTATTGCGATAATAAATTTTTATTTTTAGAAATTGACCTGAAAAAATCCTTCGCAAAATCAAAAGATTTAAATTTAAATCTTGAGATTAAGGAAAGCTCAAGAAAAATGTTTTTATCAGGAGAATGGGATGCCACTTCAACACTACTTGACAATGAAAAACTAATAGAAAATAAATTTAACCAATTACCTTATATAAAATTTCATTCTCATTACTCTTAGCTATCTAAATCCAAATAACTTGAAAGAGATTCCCCCTGCTTGATTATGAGGTTGATAAAAAATACCAAATTCATAGGATCTTTTTTTCCAATTTAAAGAAATTTTAGAATTTATAAATTCACCATAATCATCTGAATCGTTTGTTAAATTTAAAGTCCCAATACTCTTAAGAACAACTGGTCCAAATAATTGCTGATCAAAAGAAATATTTAGGGTGAAGTTATCATAATTTTGGTCAAATTTAAATACACTTTCTCCACTATTAAATTTATAAAAAGGGAAGAGACTTATACGAGTATAGTCAAAAGTTTTATTTTTAAAATTACCAAATATCAGTTCTGGGCCTATTCCTAAACCTAAATATTCTTGATGATCTCCATTTTCATAGAAAGAATATGATGCTTTTAATTTTGTATTAAGACTTAAGCCTTTAGTGATTGGTTCAGGAACATACTTGTAGGAAATATCAATAGATTTTTTTTCAGGATTTAAAATTTTAATTGGGAATTTCTGATCAAGAGAATAAAACAAATTCCCTTTTATGTTAGTTACCAGATTTTTACTGTTTAAAGCCTCTGCTGTTAAATTAGCGAGCCCAAAAGATAAAACTTCTTTCTTTTTAATACCATCAACAATCCAATTATTTTCTTTTTGTAATTTTGAACCATAACCTGAGTAAATTTCTGCTTCACCCAAGGAACCATTCCAGACCCTCTCTCTATAAATTCCGTAAAAACTTTTTTCCCATTTTGAATCTAATAAATCAATTTCTTTACTCAATTCAGTTTTAAATCTAAATGCATCTGAAAATTTATAAAAATCAAGCGTATTTAAATTCTTATCTATTCTTAAATCCCAGGTATTTATTTTGCCTTTTATCATGGACTTTAGAGCAAAGTAATCTTCAAAACTTGTATTCCTCTTAACCTTATTTGAAGTTATTGATTCGTCCTTATTAACAAAACTTTTTGTATATCCTTTAAGTGAGCGTTGAATTAAGAATTGCGGCTCTAAATCTAGAATGAAATTATTAAATATCTCTATAGAGTTAAATTTCCTGCCAATAAAATACCCATCTTTATCTAAATTTTCATATCCTAAATTCCATCTATTATCAAATTGAGAATTATTAAAGTTAAAAGCTCTATCACCTAACCAAAAAGGGATCGATACTTTCTCATCAATTATTAGATAATTTAATGAGGACTTAAATCTTAATTTTTCATCTCGAGGATAAACCTCTAATGAATTAATTGCTAATTTTACTTGCTTTGATTCTAGTAAATCATTACTAAACAAAGCCTTCTTACTTTTCCATTTTTCTCCATCTATAGTCATTTTATCTGTGTAAAACAACCAATTCTCAACCTTATTAGGGGTATATAAAACTTCCTTTTTGTTAATTTCAAGTAAACTTTCTATCTTATTAATATCTGACAAGCTGAAATTTGAAGATAAGTCATCCATCAAAGTATTGGTATTAATAGATCCCTTAACATCTAATAAATAGCCTTTTTCGCTTTTAAAACTGTACTCTAGTTGTGAAACTTTGAAGAATTGATCCCCTAATTCCAAAGATATATTTCCTTTAGCACTAATTTTTTTATTTAACTTATCGTAAATTAAAGTATCTGCTTTAAGCAGTTTGCCCCTATAAGAAACGTTTACATTACCCTCTGCATAAATAACATCATTTATTTGAGACTGTTTATCAGATTGGATTATTAACTCTTGTTGCTTTTCAGCTTTAGCAACTAAAAATAAATTAAGATCTTTCTGCAATAAATTCAAATAGGAAGTATTATCATCAAAAATTTTTGAAGAAATTGGTAGAAACTCTTCACTAATGTTTTTTGTCCGAATTAAATTTAAATGTTGAGTATTGTTATTTTCATTAATTTTTTTATATTCAGCTGATTTTGACGGCTGTAGGAAATTAATAAAAAGACAAGAAAAAAATATTACTTTTTTTGAAATTCCAGAAAACAATTTGAAAATTTTATAAAGAGATTAATCTTGAGGACTTTCTAGGTCTTTTCTGTTTGGTGTTCTTGTTGGGTCACTTGCTAAAAATCCGAAAAGAAATATTCCGACGAAGAAAAAGACGATAGTGTAAACAGAAATTTTTAAGGCAAGCATGGAATTACTAGTGCTGACAGATTTATATCCTATTAAATTTATAATTAAACTATGATTAATTGTTTACTTTTTGTATTTTTAGAAAATTTTGAAATACTTTTTGGAGATTAATCGTCATGGTCATCCCAAGGATCAGTAAGCTTTGCAGCTTTGGGTCCAAATGCAGTCCAAAGACCAAAACCGGTTAAAGCTAGAAGTAATGCCAGAATTGTAACTGCTATGGAAACTGCAGGATCTGGAGCAGATGATAAAGTTTGCATCAATTTTGCTAAGTTTGTAAACAATTTATGTATAAGTTCTTATACAATAGCGAAATAATATTCGATTTAGTGATTCAAATGGGTCAAAAAACAGCCTTAGGCAGTCTTCTAAAAGCAATTGGCAATTCAGGTCAAGGAAAAGTAGTACCTGGGTGGGGAGCAGTTCCTGTGATGACTGTCATAGGTCTTCTGCTACTTGTTTTTTTAGTTATTCTTTTACAAATTTACAACCAATCCCTACTACTACAGGGTTTCTCAGTAGATTGGAACGGAAACTAATTTCGGCAATTTTCTTAAAAAGTTATTTAGTTCACATAATTATTCCTAAATAACTTTTTTAAAATTTTATTTTTATTAATTAGTTATAGTTTTATATATATATATTTATAATTCTCAATAAAGTGAGATTTAGAAATAAACCATGAAAGAAATATTTTTAATTGGACTAGGAAACCCAGGTAAAAAATATTCAAAAAGTAGACATAATATTGGCTTTTTACTGCTTGAAAATTTTTCGAGAAAAAATAATTCAAACTTCTTATTAAAAGATAAGCTTAAAAGTTCCTGCTCAGAATTTCAAATTAATGATTCTACTTTTAGATTATTTTTACCAAATACATTTATGAATAACAGTGGTGATGCTGTCCGAGCAATAGTTGATTGGTACAAAATCAATTTAGATCAGATTTTAATAATAGTCGATGATAAAGATCTTCCCCTTGGTAAAATAAGATTTAGGAGAAAAGGCAGCTCAGGGGGACATAACGGGCTTAAAAGCATCATAGAACAATTACAGACACAAAACTTTAAGAGAATAAGAATCGGTATTGGATCACCCCCTCTAATTAAGGGAAAAGATAATTTCAATATCATTTCTCATGTATTAGGAAATATTTCTCTAGAAGAAAAATCTGTATTGGATAAAGTGTATAAGAGAGTAATAGAATCCCTAGAACAACTAAATACTAAAAAAGAAGAATATATAATTAATGAATTAAATTCTTTTGACAAAGACCAACCTTAAAATATGCGTTCAAAACCTGAAACGATTGCCAATGTAAGTGTTAAGGAATATTCCTTCTCAAAAAAGCAAATTCAGGGGGTTGTGGAAGCCAGTCAATTTAAATGGACTTTTACATGGTCCTTTCATAAAGGTTTATTAACGGTAAATCCACCTTTGGGAAGAGCATTAATTGAAGATGCCTTATTGAGATTTTTATTAAAAAAAGATTATGAATTAGAAGCAGGGAATGAATATAAATTCACTATTTCAGCCAAGTTTTAAAATCTATATTTTGATTCAAAGTAAACTTAATTTTGCAATAATCTTCTAAAATTATCAAAGCTGATATTGCATCAAGGTTTTTATTAAGAAGAAAAACCTCTCTAGGTATTAAAAACTTCAGACCACTTATTGGAAAAAGTTCGAAATATCTTGCTTTAGCCCTGTAGGTAGTATTTTTTTCCTCAAAAGTTATTATTTCTTTTTTAAAAAAATGAAGCTTTTCCCTGATATCTCTACTGGTGGTTCCATTGCCAATAATAATTTGTGATATGTCCTCAGCGGTAATTAAATTTCTGACATAATTCTCAAGTAATTCACTTTTAACAATGCTTGCTTCATAAACTTTTTTTTCGCTAATTTCAGCTAAGACCAAGCCACATTTACTTTTTCCGGGATCAATAGTTATTAATCTAGGCATTTTAAGATGCAACTTTTAAAATATTTATTTCAACTACTATTGGTTCTGCAGTTTTACTATCTCTCAAAGATACTACTTCTAACTTGAATTTGATATTTTTATTTACTTGAAGAAAGTCTCTAATATTTTTTACAAAATTTCCATTTGTATTAATTTCACTTACTAGTGAACCTTTTGACTTAATTGCATCCCTTGTTTCTCTAAGCAAAGATTTAATTTTCAAATTTATTGATTTAAGATTTAAATCACTTTCTCCAAGAATTGAACTCGTAATAATATCCCCTTTTTTGACTATAAATTTATTATCTAATAAATCAGGAGATACAAAAACATAATTATCCCCTTTTAAAACATTTGTTGCTGATTTGATTAATAAAATCTTCTTACCACCTTTAGCAGCTGTAGCCTCAATTTTTGAGATATCGCTAGGTCTCCACAAGAGAATATTTTTTGCTTCTTTATTATTTGGGATAACAATTTTCCTAACAAATTTATCAGCTTCATTAAAAATTTTTGTTAAATTTAGTTTATTTGAGCTAGAATTTATCTCGGCAATAAATAAAGTTTGTCCTCTTTTTATAACAATATTTCCTCTCCTAAATTCTTTAATATTATTTTTTAAGAGATTTAACTCCTTTTCTTTTTGTATAATTTTACCTTCAAGTTTCTTTCGTTCTTCCTGTAGAGGAACTAAAGCCTTTTTACTATCATCTAAAGTTTTTTGCAAAAAAGGAATATCAACAAAAAGTCTTTGTCTGAATTCTTCACTTACTAAAATTAATAACCCTATTGATATTGAACTAATAAACCCACCAGTGATTATGGTTATTATAGTTGCTGTTTTTTTCGGCCTTAATTTTAAGATACTAAATCTTGCTTTACCAATCTTAGTTCCAAGAATATCCCCAAATGGTGCAATTAACCCTCCAAGTAATATTAAAAAAACAATTAAAATCCAAGCCACACTTTTCCATACACTTAGTACATCATAATTTATGATGAATCAATTAAATCTTTTTGCAAGAGCAATTGGATCGAACACTGTGATCTTTTTTCTCTCAATATTAAGAAGCCCTGAATCCTTTAAATCTCCCAATAATCTTGTAATGGTTACTCTTGTAGAACCAATAGCTTCAGCAATTGCCTGGTGAGAAAGCCTTAGGTCTATTGTAATACCTTTTTCACCTGCAACTCCAAAGTCCCTACAAAGAACCATTAAAAAACTCACCAAACGAGAAGACATATCTCTATGTGTAAGAGTTTCTATCATTGTTTCAGTTTGCAGGATCCTACTTGAAAGACCCTGTAAAAGTAATAGTCCGACTGACGCATCTTCCTCGATAGCTCTTAAAACAGAATTTGCAGGTGCGGTTATCATTTCAACTCTTGTGAATGCTATGGCATGATAAAAACGATCAGATCTATGACCTGTTAAAAGAGATAAAACACCAAAGAGACTATTCTCTCTTAGGAGAGCAACAGTTATTTCTTCACCTGACTCATAAACTCTTGATAGTCTTACTGCTCCTCTTCTTATAAGATATACCCTCTCAGCAGGGTCTCCAGGGAAAAATATTGTTTTTGATCGCTCAACCATTTCTGTGCTTGCACCATCAAGACCTTTAATAACTTCCATTAAAGTTCTATTGATTGGAAAACGTTCTCCAACAGAGTTAATTTTACTTTGTCCGGACTGTGGCGAACTAAAGCGGTTGAATCCTCGTGAAGCAGGTATCATAGACATCCTAACTATTAAAAAATTTAAGGAGACACCATGAAATATCTTGTATCAACAGTAACATTTTTCAATTCTTATTAGTTTATCGTTAGCTGTCTTCAGTCAGCTTCAACTTTCTTAACCCTTTTTTAAGTAAAATTACACTATATGCAGTGTCAATATATTCTAATTATACTGCATGTAGAAAGAATCTAAATAATGGTAATTAGTTCATCCCATATTTATACAAAGAGTAATCTTGATGTTGTAAATATAAATACTGCTAACAAAAATAACTTAAAAAGATTTACACAAAACGGACAAATTCAAATTTTTCACTCTTCATATCGAGGAAGCTATCCATCTATCATAAGAGACTCTCTGAGAAATGCTGCTCTTGGTAGGAAAGTGCTGTTAGTACAATTTATGAAAGGAGGGGTCAAGCAAGGAGTTGATAATGCAATAAAGCTATGCGGTAATTTAACCTGGATCAGATCATCACATTCATTTGATCAATATAACTCTGAAGCAATTGAAAATAATAAAAATATAAAAAAATCTATTCATGAATCTACTATTGAATTATGGAATTTTTGTAAAAAAGAACTCCAGTCTGGCGAAAATGATCAAATCATACTCGATGAAATTTTTTTAGCTATTGAAAAGAAAATTATCGATAAAGATGATTTGATTTCAACACTTGAAAACCGATTTATATCAGGAGATGTAATCCTTACTGGTACAGATATACCTAAAGATTTATTATTAATGGCCAACCAAATCACTGAACTTCGCGCATAAGATAATGTTAAAAAATGATCTCTGGATAAATCAAAAAGCCTCGGAAGGAATGATAAAGCCCTTTCAATTCCCCATTGTAGTAATTCATATCTTCGCCAGAGTTTTCTTTGAAAGAAAAACACCTCATGATAAAAAAATCTTGGAGCAATTAGCCAAATTGGACCAAAAGTACTGACAATATGATCTGGATCATTTTTGGGGTGATTTACGTGAATATGATGTTGTAGATGAACTCTCGTAAAAACTGGGAAGCTAAACCCTAATAGAATAGCTGAGCCATGCCCCATTGCTTGATTTATCCAAGGAACTGGATGAGCAGCTTTATGACAGGCATCATGAATAACAGTACCTTCAATATGTAAAGCTAAAAAAGCAGTGGCTACAAGTAAAGGTAAAGGCCAAACACCTCTATACCATTGCCATATGCTAAGAAACGCTAGAAAATAACCGCCAAAAAATAAACCTAATGTTGGATTCCAAAAACTTGGCGGATCTACGTAATTTTTAATCTCTTTTTGCCAATTAAATGTTTTTGAAGAATTAGTATTTTTCGTTGTATTTTTACTGGTTAAGTTTGAAATCGTTTCTTTTATTCTTTAAATAATATAACTAATATTTTTAGATGATTGCATGCTTAAACATAAAAAATTTCTTTTAGGAGATTTTTAATGTGTCAAATTAATCATCTTAAGAAAAAAAATTTTTAAAATAAACCTCTTTCAATTATTATTTTATTTGAGCGGTCGTGGCGGAATTGGTAGACGCGCGAGTTTTAGGTACTCGTATCTTCGGGTGTGGGAGTTCAAGTCTCCCCGACCGCACTTAAGGAAATTCTGATAGATAGTTTGTTTCTTGATATCAACTCTTATAATTTAATTAAGCAGTTAATTTAATGAATAGTTTGATATTTTATTTGGGAACTTTTTATATTTTGGTTGGGACCATTTTTCTAACTGTACCGATAATTTATCTTGAGCTCGGTAAACCAAAAGACTTAATAAAAGCTTTTTTAAATTTATTAATAGGTTTGATATTAATAATGAAACATAAAACACTAGATGAATCATTTTTTGTAATTTTCCTTTTTTTTACAGTACTAGTTGTTTTTTATCTACTAGAGCTTTTTACATCTAGATGGTACCAATTGACAGATAACGAAAAGAAAAAATTAATTACCTTTTTGGAGTTTAAAAATAACTTTATGAAAATATTAGAATCCATAAATCTGGTATTTTCTGATTTCACTAATTCTTCAAATTTTTTTAATTTTGGTAGCAATAACAAAAATACAACCCAAAAAAAATGGGTAAGAAATGATAAAAATGATAATATAAAAGTCTGAAATAAAAAATTTGGTTATTTGAAACATCCCAAAAAAACTACAGGTCAATTAAGAAAGAATATAATGAATTAGATTTATTTAAATAATTCTTTTGATCACCAATATTTCTTATATCGTCGAATGAAATCTCAAAATAGCAAAGAACAAAAATCAGACTTTTCTTATAAAGAAACTTTAAATTTATTAAAAACTGACTTCTCAATGCGCGCCAATTCAGTTGTAAGAGAACCTGAGATACAGAATTTTTGGGCTAATAATGATATTGATTTCCAATTAGGTTCAAACAATTCAGGCGAAATATTTACATTACATGATGGCCCTCCTTATGCAAATGGAGCTCTTCATATGGGTCATGCCCTTAATAAAGTTTTAAAAGACATAATTAATAAGTACAAAACCTTAAGAGGATTTAGGGTTCATTTCGTACCTGGTTGGGACTGTCATGGATTACCGATTGAATTAAAAGTTCTTCAGAATTTAAAATCTGATGAAAGAAAGAATCTTGACACTCTAAATTTAAGAAAAAAAGCAACAGATTATGCCTATATCCAAATTAATAATCAAAAGGAGGGTTTCAAAAGGTGGGGTATATGGGGAAATTGGGATAACCCTTACTTAACTCTTAAGAAAAGTTATGAATCTGCTCAAATTGGAGTATTTGGGAAAATGTTTTTAAATGGATATATATATCGAGGTCTTAAACCTGTCCATTGGAGTCCAAGTTCGAGGACTGCACTTGCAGAAGCAGAATTAGAATATCCGGATGAACATTATTCAAAAAGTATTTATGTTTCATTAAAAATTACTAATATATCTGAGCAAATTCTATTAAATTTCAACCAAGAAAATCTTAATATCAAAAAAGATTTTTTTCAAAATAATTCTTTTATAACTATTTGGACCACTACTCCTTGGACCATACCTGCAAATGAAGCAGTTGCAGTAAATCCAAAAATAAAGTACGTTTTTGCTATCGATGAAGAGAAACAAATTTTCCTTTTTGCAAAGGATTTATCTTCTGAAATAAGTAAGAAATTTAATAAAGATTTCAAGGTGCTTTTAGAGGTTAGAGGCTCTGAATTGGAAAATATTGAATATCAACATCCTACTAAGGATAAAAATTGCAGAATCTTGATTGGGGGAGATTACATTACGACAGAATCAGGTACTGGAATTGTTCATACTGCACCCGGTCATGGGATAGATGACTTTAATGTGGGGCAAAAATATGATTTACCTATTACATGTGTTGTTGATGAAAAAGGGAACTTAAATGAATCTTCTGGACAATTTCAAGGATCCAATGTCCTGAAAGATGCCAATGATTTAATTATTGAATATTTAAAAGGAAATAATTTGCTTCTATTACAAGAAAATTATAAACATAGATATCCGTATGATTGGAGAACCAAAAAACCGACTATTTTTAGGGCAACAGAACAATGGTTTGCCTCTGTAGATGGCTTTAGATCATCTACATTAAAGGCAATCGAAGATGTTGTATGGATGCCAGAGACTGGAAAGAAAAGAATTTATTCTATGGTTGTTGCGAGAGGAGATTGGTGTATTTCTAGACAGAGGTCATGGGGTGTACCTATTCCAGTTTTTTATAAAAAAAATGGTAATGATATCCTACTTAGCAACGAGACAATTAATCATATTCAAGAACTTTTTAGTGAACATGGAGCAGATATTTGGTGGGATTGGGATGTTAAGAATCTTTTGCCTGAAAGTTATGCAAAAGAATCGGATCAATGGAAAAAAGGGACAGATACAATGGATGTTTGGTTCGATTCAGGATCTAGCTGGGCCGCAGTATGTGAACTGAGAAGTGAATTAAAGTATCCAGCAGATCTTTATTTAGAGGGCTCAGATCAGCATCGAGGATGGTTTCAGTCTTCTTTGCTAACATCTGTTGCAGTCAATAATAAACCTCCCTATAAGAAAGTTTTAACTCATGGTTTTGCACTTGATGAAAATGGAAGAAAAATGAGTAAATCCTTAGGAAATGTTGTTGACCCAAATATAATTATTAATGGAGGTAATAATAAAAAAACTGACCCAGCTTATGGTGCTGATGTTTTAAGGCTATGGGTAAGCTCTGTAGATTATTCAGTTGATGTTCCAATTGGTTCAAATATACTCAAGCAACTTTCAGACGTTTACAGAAAAGTTCGTAATACTGCAAGATATTTGCTAGGTAATATTCATGATTATGATCCTAATATTGATAGTTTTGAAATTGATCAATTACCTCTCTTAGATCAATGGATGTTAGGCAGACTAGTTGAGGTTACAGATGAAATATCAAATGCTTATGAAAATTATGAATTTTCAAAATTTTTCCAAATCTTGCAAAGTTTTTGTGTTGTAGATCTATCAAATTTTTATTTGGATATTGCGAAGGATAGGCTGTATGTAAGTTCTAAATCACAATTTAGGAGAAGATCATGTCAGTTCGTCATGTCAAAAGTTGTTGAAAATTTAGCTGTACTTATTTCTCCAGTACTTTGTCATATGGCTGAAGATATTTGGCAAAATATTCCATATTCAACTAAAGAAAAATCAGTATTTCAAAGAGGATGGCCAATATTTTCGCAGTCATGGAAAAATCAAATTCTTAATGAACACATTGCAAATTTAAGAAATTTGAGAGTTGAAATTAACAAGGCTATAGAAGGATGTAGAAACAAACAAATCATTGGAGCAGCTTTGGAAACTGAAGTTAATTATTTACCTGAAGATAAAGTTTTAAAAGATTCACTTACGTGGCTAAAAGAATTTGGCAATCAAGATGTAGATTTATTTAGGGATTGGCTTATAGTATCAAACTTCCAAGTGGTATCTGATTTAGTGGAAAATTCTCTAATTATTGATAACAGTGCACTTGGAAAAATACAAATATTAAAAGCTCAAGGTCAAAAATGTGATAGGTGTTGGCATTATCAAAAAGAAACTTTTATTGGAATACAAAATACAAAATTATGCAAAAGATGTTCAAATATTATTAATTTTGAATTTATTTAAATCCAGTTTTTTTGATTCAAAAAGAAAACTGAGTTTTCGTTTTCTCTTATAAAATTTTCTCCGGTCTCTGTTAACGGTGCTTTATAAAGCTTAAAATTATTAATTATATAATTAAGTGCTATTACTTTTTTATCTGAATCTATTTCAATTGGATGAGTTGTTGAACTACTGAAACCTCTGAAAATAATAATTTCTAATTGTTCTTTTTGATTTTTTTTTTGAATGAAACCCTCTAGTTTGAGTATCCTATCAGGTATCTTGGAACTAATTTTTTCAAGACTATTTATTAAATCAATTTTTGTCATTTTCTGAGAAGTAAGAGTTTCTTCCATTTTTAGGTAATTTGATTATTGACCATTGAATGAGGCCTAAAATATAGATTAATAATGAAAATAATCCTAAGAATTTTGCTATAGGCTGAGTAAAGTTAGCTCCAAAGAAAAAATTAAATAAATTTTTAAAAATAAGATATAAATTTGAAGAAGGCTGAAGCCATATTGCACATGCATCAGAATTAATAAAAGAAAAGCAGTTAAAGTTTTGTAAACTCTGAATAAAGAAATTGAGAGATATAAAAGTTATCGTCCATCTCCAAATTTTTGTCGTTGTGGTGAGAGAGTAAGAAAAATCATATTCTCTTAACTCATCATTAATGTCGTCCCAAAACCAAACTGAAACTGTCATTAGTAATGTTGAAATATTTGTTATCACGAGAGCATAATTATATTTACCTATTAATAGAAGAAGGCTTATAAAAAATAAAAGGGATATTTTCCAATAAATTGAAAGAAGTTTATTAACTGCTTTATTTCTTTTTTTAATTGACCACAAGGATAGAGTAATTGGAATACCAATAAGGAAAATTATTGAAAGTTGAAAGGATAGCCAAATAGAAAGTTGATTAAAAACGTTCAAAACTTTTTCTTTTTAAATACATAATAATTAAACATCAAACTGTTACTTTTGAACTTACTATTGTCATAGTTATGAATATTATGCATCCTTATATTATTGCCTAAAAATATATTAATAACTTTATGAGACAGCATGTTAATCCTCTTAGTAGTAATTTTAATCAAATTGAGAGAATTCCTTCTTTGAGCGACATGTTTGGAAATTCTAAATTGAATCTTCATTTGGATATAGGTTGTGCTGCTGGTGAGTTTTTATTCGATTTAGCTTTAGTTAATACTAGTTGGAATTATTTGGGAATTGAAATTCGTGAGAAATTAGTCAAAAATGCTAAATTAAAAGTGATTGAAAAAGAAATCAAAAATCTATATTTTTTATTTGGTAATGCTAATAATATTTTGAATGATGTCCAAAGTAAATTTATTATCAAAAATCTAAAAAGCATTTCTTTTAATTTTCCTGATCCGTGGTTTAAAAAGAGACATTTTAAAAGGCGTGTAATTCAGCCAGAATTTATTAATATTCTCTCATGTTCATTACAAAAAGGGACCCTAATTTTTATTAAAACAGATGTAAAGGATCTATTCGATTACATGGATAGCACTATATCAAGTAATTTTTATTTTAAAAAAATAGATAAAAAAGATTTTAATTATTCCGAAAGTTTTAATCCAAGTAAAGTTAAAACTAATCGTGAAAAGTATGTGATTGTTAACCAACTCGAAATTTTTGAAAGGATTTATATAAAAAATTGATTAATTATTAGTTAATTATTTTATTAATTTCTAAAAAGAGTTTGTTTGTTATTTCGCTAGATAAGGAATTAACTGCCTCATGATTTTTGGCTTCAACTAGAACTCTAATTAAAGGTTCTGTCCCACTAGGCCTTATATAAACTCTACAATTATCCGAATGTAATGCCTGAAAATTTTCTATAGTTTGATCGATTAAGATTTTTGTTTTTGGATTTAATTTTTTAAAATTAAAATCTAATTTGATATTGGTTAGTTTTTGAGGAAGAGGTTCGAAACTACTTTTAAGCCAGTCATTTAAATTAATATTTTTTACTTTACAATATTTAGAAATTTGAAGTGCAGTCAATATCCCATCTCCGGAAAAGTTATTAATTTTTGAGAGTATATGACCTGACTGCTCCCCTCCTAAATCAGCTCTTTTTTCCTTAATTGCGTCATGTACATATTTATCTCCTACGTTAGTTCTATGTAAAATTCCTCCAATTTTCTTCCAAGCACTTTCAAAACCTAAGTTTGCCATTTGCGTTGATATTAATAAATTATTTGTAAGCATTTTTTGTTCCATTAGCTCTCTGCCCCAAAGAAAAAGAATGTGATCTCCATCTAAAATATTACCTTTGGAATCCATTCCAATTACTCTATCGGCATCTCCATCAAAGCTAAAACCCATATCTGCAGGATTCTCTCTTAATGCTTTTTTTAATGGTTCGAGGTTAGTAGAACCACAATTCATATTAATTTTCAAACCATTATTAGAGTTATTGATAACTCTTACTTCAGCACCAAGAGCCTGAAAAATTTTTTTTGCGCAGGTTGTCGCTGATCCATAGCATGTGTCTAAAATTATTTTCAACCCACTTAGATTTTCTCCATCCATTGTTTGGATAAGGCTTTTAATATAAATATCCATAAGACCTTTATTTGTTTTTAGGGGGATCACTTTTTTAGGACCTGATATATTTTGATTCGACTCTTCAATTAATTTTTGAATTTTATTTTCTAGATACTTTGTAA
>CACBGC010000002.1 GCA_902538695.1 uncultured Synechococcaceae cyanobacterium
ATAATGTTTAAATTTATAAAATCAACTACAAAACCTTTATATATCCTATCTATACCATTACCAATAGTTCCACCAAGAATAAAGCTATAAGAATAAAGATCTAATGAGTTTAAAGTATTCTTCCTTAATATTAAATAAATAAGTAATATTGAAAAAAAAATACTTATAAAAGATAAAAATACTCTATTACCACTAAATATGTTAAATGCAGCTCCGTAATTTTTTACAAAGTCTAATTTAAATATAAGAAAATCTTTATTAATAAATAACTTTTTATTATAAAAAATTAAATATTTCGTAAATTGATCTACTAGAACAATAAAAAAACTTAAGCATGAAAAATATAATTTCGTTTTTATATTATTAATCATTATTTGCTACGTTTAAAACGTTCTATAGGTTTTATAAGTAATAAAAGTGGAATAAGCATAAAAAAATGATATCCAATCTTACCTAATGAGTATTTCCCTAAATTATATAAAAATAAATTAAATTGACTGTGGAATATAGTTTGTATAAAGTTGTAAAATATTCCAGTTAAATGCATAGCACCTATTGCTATAAACCCTTTTTTTAAAAAGTTTCCAACCTGTATTTTATTTCTATTATTTAAATTATCAATTATTTTGATTAATGGATATAAACCTAATAAATAACCAAAATTTGGAGTGAGCAAATAACCTAAAGAACCTCCTTGATGAAAGACAGGAAGTATAAATAGGCCCAAAATTATATATATAGAAAATGCTCTGAAAACAACTTTTTTATGGAATATAAGTGTTAATAAAATTATGGTTGGAATTTGCCATGAGATAGGAAACTCAAAGTAATTCCTAGATTGATAGATAAAAGGTAGTGGAATATAAACAGGTAACATTGTTGTTATTAATAGTGATTGAAGACTAACCACTATCTCAATTAATTTATAAAAATTGAGCATTATTTTAAATTCTATTTATAAACTTCTCAATGCAACAATAGGATCTAATTTAGAAGCTCTTTTTGCAGGTAAAACGCCAAAGATTAAACCTATTGATCCTGAAATGATCATGGTTGAAAAAGTAGTTGTAATTCCTACTGATGCAGGAAGTGGTGTTATAAGAGATAAAAGAAAAACACCTGATAATCCTGTTGTTGTCCCAATTAATCCTCCAATTGTAGATAAAATTAATGCCTCAATCAAAAATTGAATTAATATATCTGACTGTTTAGCTCCTATTGCTTTTCTAAGTCCAATTTCTTCAGTCCTTTCGCTTACAGAAACAAGCATAATATTCATGATTCCTATGCCTCCAACCACCAAAGATACTGCCCCAATACCAGCCAATAAAAATGTTAGTCCACTTGTTATGTTGGTAACTATATTCAATGCATCTTCTTGTGATCTAACCGCAAAGTCATCATCTCTGATTATTTTATGTCTTTGCCTTAATAAGTTAGTGATCTGAAATTTAGCGGCACTAGTTGCATTTTTATTTATAGCTTCAACACTAATGAAGCTTAAACTTACTCCATATGTTGGGTCCTTCCCAGTAATCCTATTGACCATGGTTGTTAATGGAATATATGCATTTTTGTCTTGATTACTTCCAAATACAGCACCTTTTGGTTTTAATATTCCAATAATTTCATAAGTATGATCTTTAATTCTGATTTTTTCTCCAAGTGATGAAGAATTATCTTTGAAAAATTCGTCATTAAGATCAGGACCTATTACTACATAACTTCTTCCACTATTAATATCACTTTTAGATATAAATCTTCCCTTATCAACTTCAAAGCTTCTTACTTCAAGAAATTCAGGAGTAACCCCTGCAATTGATATATTTAGACTTTTAGAATTTGACTGCACTATTTCGTTAGCAGAAATTTGAGGCGCAACTTTTTTAACTGTTGGGACTTGATTACTTATTGCCAGTGCATCTTCTAAAACGAGATTTTTAGGAAATGAAATACCTCTTCTTCTGGTGTCATTATTTCCAGGAACAATGAATAAAACATTTGCACCTAAATTACTTAATTGGTTTTTAGCTAATGTTTGAGCACCTCTACCAAGCCCAACAAGTGTAATAACTGATGCATTTCCTATGATTATCCCCAGCATTGTTAACGAACTTCTTAATTTGTTCGAAACCAATGTTTTAGTTGCCATACCTAAGGCTTCTTTTATTGAGATATTCCTAGACATATTTATATTTATCTATTGCATCATCATTTTCAATTTGGCCCATGTAAATAACACCTTCATTAAGTTGCAGTGTGATAAGGTCGCCATTATTCATTTGATGATTATCCATATTATCTAAATTACAAATTGAAGAAATCTTTACATTATTTTTGTTAAATAAAGCATAAACATCATTTACTTTTTGATTAGTAACAATACCTGCAATGCTTTTACTCAGAGGAATATTATCCATTAATTCCTTAGGAACAAATAATATTTCTCCTGGACAAATTAAGGAAATATCAAGATTATTTTTTATTATTCTTGCTTTACCTGTAACACCGATTTCCCCAATTGATATTCCTCTTGATACGATCTTTCTTACCAAACCGACTTTTATTAAATCTGTAGAACCGCTAATACCAGTTAATGTGCCTGCTGTTTGAACTACTAAATCTCCCTGATTTAGGATCCCCATCTCCTGGGCAATTTGCATAGCCAAACTAAATGTTTTTGCTGTTCTTTCATCATTTTTAACTACTATGGGAGTAACTCCCCAAACAAGTTGCAATCTTCTCGCTACACTTCTCTCTGTTGTAGTTGCCAAGATAGGTGTTGGTGGTCTGAACTTGCTTACATTTCGAGCAGTGGAGCCTGATTTTGTTAAAGGTATTATAGCTCCTGCATCAAGTTGTCTAGCAATATTACTTACTGCTGCACTGATAGCATTAGGAATCGTACTTGGTAAGTTGCTCTCAATTGCTTTAAGTGGATAATCCCTTTCAATTCTTCTTGCTATAGTAGCCATCGTTTCTACTGCCTCTACAGGATAATCCCCAACTGCAGTTTCATTTGAAAGCATTACTGCATCTGTTCCATCAAGAATTGCATTTGCAACATCACTAACTTCCGCCCTGGTTGGTCGTGGATTTGAAGCCATAGAATCAAGCATTTGAGTTGCTGTAATTATTGGAATACCTAATGAATTGGCTTTTCTTATTAATTCCTTTTGTAAAAGAGGAACTTCTTCAGCCGGCATTTCTACTCCCAAATCACCTCTTGCAACCATAACCCCATCACATAAAGGTAATACAGTATCAATCTGATCAATTGCTTCAAATTTTTCTATTTTTGCTACTACTGGAGTCGAATGCCCATTTTTGTTTATCAAATCCTTTATCTCGTTAATATCGGACGGATTTCTTACGAAACTTAAAGCTATCCAATCAACTCCTTCAGATAAACCAAATTTTAAATCCTCTTTATCTTTTTCTGTTAGTGCCTTTACAGATAGTTGAACATCTGGGAAATTTACACCTTTATTATTTGAAAGAACGCCACCTACAGTAACCATGCACTCTAAAAGATTAGCTTTTGTATCAACTTTTTCTACAATCATTTCAATTTTTCCATCATCTAATAGTATTCTTTTTCCCTCGCGAACTTCTTGAGAAAGATTGTCATAAGTAACATTTGCAATAGTATTTGTACATTCGACTTCATTTGATGTAAGTGTAAATTTATCACCTTTTTTTACTTTTACTGGCCCATCTTTAAATCGTCCTAATCTTATCTTAGGTCCTTGAAGATCTTGTAATATTCCAATATCTATATCTAACTTTTTAGATACTTCTCTTATAGTTTTTATTCTCTCAGCATGATCTTTATGATCTCCATGGGAGAAATTTAATCTGAATGTCGTTACTCCAGCTTTAATTAAATCTTTAATTATCTCTTCAGATTGAGTTGCAGGGCCAATAGTTGCTACTATTTTCGTTCTTCTTTTTAAATCAATATTCGACATATATAGATAATATTGCTAGATATAGATAAATTTACCATACCCAAAGTTAGTTATTTAAGTCATGGATTTTAAAACTTATCAGAAAAAAGCGAGGGAAACAGCACAATATCCAAATTTAGGCTCTAATAACATTTATCCAACTCTTGGATTAGTTGGAGAGGCTGGAGAGGTAGCCGAAAAAGTAAAAAAAGTAATTAGAGATAAAAATGGTTTATTTGATAACGAATCAAAATTAGGTATTAAAAAAGAGTTAGGAGATGTTTTGTGGTACATATCAAATCTTTGTACAGAATTAAATTTCAATTTAGAGGATGTTGCATTACAAAACCTTGAAAAATTAAAATTAAGAGCTGCTAAAGGGAAGATAAGAGGTTCTGGAGATGATAGATAAGTTTAGCTATAACCTAAGCTTGCATACTGCAGATTTGTAATTAAATTTTGTATAACATTTAAAAGTAAAAAAGCTAATAAGGATGAAATATCAAATCCACCTATTGGAGGGATAATACCTCTGAAAATATTCAAATAAGGATCTGTGATAGAAGTTAATGCAGATAAAACAGGGTTACTCCAATCAATACCTGGAAACCAAGTAAGTAAAATTCTTATTATCAATATGAAAGAATAAATTGATAAAGTTTGGCCCAGAACTGCAAAAATCTCAGATAACATCATCTTGTCGTAATTTTATATATCCTAACATTTACTTATTATTGCTGCTTATTATTACTGCTTCCTATATTTGAGAGATATTCATTACTTACAGCAAAAGTTTGAAAAAACTTTTCTGATAATGATAACCAATATGATCTACCTTCTTTTTGCTTTCGTTTGACAATAAATTTCTTTTCTAATAATTCTTTAATATGATCATAAGCACCTGAACCTCTAAGAAGTATAAGATCCGATTGTAGAATCTTTTTTTTGATCGCAATAGTAGCCAATGTCCTTAATTCTGATGTTTTCAAATCAGAAGGAAGTAAATCATCGACGAATTCATTAAGACTAGATTTTAGTTCGAGAGAAAAACTGTTATTAATTGCATTTAATTCTATAGCTGAGTTGGGATTAGAGTATTTATTTTTTAGATCTTTAATTGCGTCATTTATTGAGTTTATATCAGAATTAGTAATTTCTGAAAGATCCTTTTTTGTTATTGGTCTGCCTTTCAAATATAGAACAGCTTCAACTTTAGTAACTAGATCTATATCAGAAATTGGAGTGGTATTTTGATCAGATTGAATGATTTTAATTACCGAAATCTTTCCTAATTTACCTTAAATTTAATCTGATGCACCAAGGAATAATTTATATGTATCGTTTTGAGTTTCATCCCAAAATTCATAGCCTAGAATTCTTACAAATTTATTCCATTCTAAAATCTCATTTTTATCGATTAAAACTCCAATAACAATTTTCCCAACATCAGCCCCATAATTCCTATAGTGAAATACGCTTATAGACCAATTAGATTTCATATTATTTAAGAAGTTTATTAATGCGCCCGGCCTTTCAGGAAACTCAAATCTGTATAAAAGCTCAACAAAGTTTCTATTATCCATTTCTTTAAAATTCTTTGGCAATCTTCCACCTACCATATGTCTTAAATGATTTTTAGATAATTCATCATCACTTATGTCTATATATGAATACTCCGAATTTCTGAATACATTTAAAAGATTTTTTTTATCATTTAATCCATAGACTTGAACTCCTACAAAGATCTGGGCATTCTTAGAATTCGACATCCTGTAGCTAAATTCAGTTAAATTTCTATTATCAAGTAACTTACAAAAATCAATTAAACTACCAGCACGTTCAGGTATTTCAACAGCCATCATTACTTCTTTACACTCACCAAGTTCTGCTCTTTCTGCGATAAATCTAAGCCTCTCAAAATTCATATTTGCACCACATGCAATCGCAACGATTTTTCTATTTGAATAATTCGAATTTAAAATATCTTTTTTCATCCCTGCAATTGATAATGCTCCTGCGGGCTCCAGTATTGATCTAGTATCCTCAAAAACATCTTTTATAGCTGCACATATTTCATCAGTATTAACTGTAATCATCTTATCTATATATTTTCTGCCAATATCAAAGGTATTTTTACCAATTTTTTTAACTGCCACTCCATCTGCAAATTGACCAACAGAAGATAATTCCACAATTTTTGATTCTTCCAAGGATTTTGTCATAGCGTCTGCATCTTCAGGCTCTACACCAATTATTTTTACTTCAGGCCATATTTTTTTAATATATAAGGATATTCCTGCTATCAATCCACCACCACCAACAGCAATATAAATTGCATAGGGTTTTTCCTTTAGTTGCTGTTCTAGTTCAATAGCTATAGTTCCTTGTCCTGCTATTACATCTGGATCATCAAAAGGATGAATAAAACATAAATTTCTTTCTTTGCTGATCTTTATTGCTTCTTTATATGTTTCATCATAATTATCACCAAATAATATAACTTTAGCTTTTAACTTTTTAACAGCATTAACTTTTACGAGAGGTGTTGTAATGGGCATTAATATTGTCGCTTGGCAATTTAGCTTGAGAGCACTAAGAGCAACACCTTGAGCATGATTACCAGCACTTGAAGTAATAACTCCTTGAGAAAGCTGAGAATTGGTGAGCTTACTCATTTTGTTATATGCACCTCTTACTTTGAATGAAAATACATCTTGAAGATCTTCTCTTTTTAGAAAAACTTCATTTTTAAGTGTATTACTTAAATTATGAGCTTTCTCTAAGGGCGTTTTTTTTGCTACTTCATAGACTTCAGCTTGAAGTATTTTTTCAAAATAATCATTCATATATATATTTTTAGCATTAAATATTAATCTAATAAAACATTACATGATCTATTTCCAAAAAAATACTCATTTTGCACCTCAACGTTTTAGATTAGATAGATACCAATTTTTGTTAAATGCTTTTAAGTGAGTTAAGTCATCCAAATCAACTTCATGGCTTAACAGTCTCACAATTAGAGGAAATTGCTTGTCAAATTAGAGAAAGACACCTTCAAGTAGTATCTACTAGTGGTGGACATCTTGGCCCTGGTTTAGGTGTAGTTGAGCTAACATTGGCTTTATATCAAACACTTGATCTAGATTTCGACAAAGTTGTTTGGGATGTAGGACATCAAGGTTATCCTCATAAATTAATAACAGGACGTTTCAGTCAATTTGATTCTCTTAGACAACAAAATGGCGTAGCTGGATATCTAAAAAGAAGTGAAAGTAAATTTGACCATTTTGGTGCTGGACATGCAAGCACTTCTATTTCTGCTGCTTTAGGAATGGCAATAGCAAGAGACAGAAAAGGTGAGGATTATAAATGTGTTGCTGTTATTGGAGATGGAGCATTAACTGGAGGAATGGCATTAGAAGCTATAAATCATGCAGGACACTTACCAAATACTCCTTTAGTTGTTGTATTAAACGATAATGATATGTCTATTTCACCTCCAGTTGGAGCCCTTTCATCTTACTTAAATAAGGTAAGAGTTAGTCCGCCATTGCAATTTTTATCCGATAGTGTTCAAGAAAGTGTAAAAAATTTTCCTTTAATTGGTATGGATATACCAGAAGAATTGAAAAATATTAAAGGAAGTGTTAGACGATTGGCTGTGCCTAAGGTTGGTGCTGTTTTTGAGGAACTTGGATTTACATATATGGGTCCAATTGACGGTCATGATATTGGCAATTTAGTTAATACTTTTAACGCTGCTCATAAACTTAAAAAACCTGTACTTGTTCATGTTGTCACAACAAAAGGGAAGGGTTATCCTTATGCAGAAGCTGACCAAGTAGGTTATCATGCACAGTCTGCATTTGATCTGACTACTGGGAAATCTATTCCATCAAAGAAACCTAAGCCTGTTAGTTATAGTAAAATATTTGGTCAAACCTTGTTAAAAATATGTGAACAAGATAGCAAAGTAGTTGGCATTACAGCTGCAATGGCTACCGGCACTGGTTTAGATATATTGCAAAGAAATATTCCAGACCAATATATTGATGTAGGAATAGCAGAACAACATGCAGTTACTCTTGCTGCAGGAATGTCGTGCGATGGTCTTAAACCTGTTGTAGCTATTTATAGTACTTTTCTTCAACGTGCGTTCGATCAATTAATTCATGATGTAGGGATACAAAATTTACCTGTATCATTCGTACTTGATAGAGCTGGGATAGTTGGAGCTGACGGTCCTACGCACCAGGGTCAGTACGATATCAGTTATATGAGATCTATTCCTAATTTTGTATTGATGGCCCCAAAGGATGAGTCTGAATTACAGAGAATGTTAATAACATCAATAAACCATAATGGTCCTACTGCTCTAAGAATACCTAGAGGCTCTGGATTAGGAGTTGCTGTAATGGATGAGGGCTGGGAACCTTTGAATATTGGTGAAGCTGAAATACTCGAGGAAGGAGAGGATATATTAATTATTGCTTATGGCTCAATGGTCGCATCAGCTATAGAAACAGCAATGATTCTCAAAAATATGAACATTAATGCATGTATTGTTAATGCAAGATTTGTGAAACCTCTAGATAAAAAACTTATTATGCCTTTAGCAAGTAGGATTAAAAAGGTTGTAACTATGGAAGAAGGAACCCTAATAGGTGGATTTGGTTCGGCAGTAGTTGAATTATTTAACGATAATGAAATAAATATTCCTGTATACAGAATTGGTATACCTGATGTTTTAGTGGATCATGCTTCACCTGACCAGAGTAAAGAAAAATTAGGACTTATGCCTGATCAGATGGCAGATAAAATTGTTAAGAAATTTAAGTTAGATAATTAAAAATTTAATAAATAAATTTTTATAAAACACCACGTGAGGCTAATCCTAAAATTGCGCCAATTCCGAAAATATGTCCTAGGCAATTAGCACCTACAACTGATGCGTGACTTAAACCACCATAGAATTTTGAATTAGGTATTTCAAAACCTTCATTAGGTTTTCTTATTGTTGCTCTAGCAATTGCATAAGCAAAAACATTACATACAATCATTACGACGGCACACTTTGGAGACCAAGAAAAAGTTGCTGGATCTGCAGCTGCAAATAATGTAGTAATCATAAAAAATCGTTATTTTCATATATTCTCTTATACTTTTACCTAAAAAACACAAAATTGTAAAAGGTCTTAAGAGTTGTTTACTTCTAAGCTATTTAACAACTTTATAAATCCAAACAAAATAACAAAATCACTTAGAGTTAGGAAGGATTCTGCAAAGCCATGCAGGAAGTCCACCTCAACAAGTGTTTTATTATAATAATTTAGTGTGAAAATAGATACCAATATAGTTATGAATACGAATAAAACAGTTAAGGAAAATCCAGTTTTCACAAAAATATTAACAGATTTGATTTTATATAAGTAAAACAAAAATATTGCATATGGAATTATTGATACTGCGAACAATAATGTGTTATCAATTGAACCTAATTTTTCTATAAATTTAAAAAATAAATTATTCATAAATCTCTTTTCCTTTAAAAATTATTATTGCAGCTAAGGCTAATGTTGAATTTCCTATAAATGTAAATATTCCTTGAAGAGATACTAGACCGTAAAGATTTTCTTGGTTGTCATAGATATGCCATGTGATCGCACACATAGCACCTATTAAGTTTGGTACCATAGCGAGGCTTAACCAAAAAAATAAATTATATTTTTTATATGTAGAAATTTTGTATATGACAAAGATAGTAAAAATCCATTCAATGACCGAAGAGATATGAATTAACCAAGTTCCAAATGATAATTCGTGCAAAATTTTATATTTTTTTCTTTAAAACGTTGAATACTTCTTTAGCATGATTTATAGGTAGAACACTAATCCATCTATAAGAAATTTTTCCATCTGGAGAAATCAAAAAAGTATTTCTATCTGAGAATGGAGGAATCCAGGAACCATATTTATCACTAATAATTCCGTCAGGATCAGATAATAAAGTGTAGTTTATGGATTTCTCGCTGCAGAAACTTTCATGAGAATCTTGATTATCAGCGCTAATACCAACTATTTCGGCATTATATTTTAAAAAATCTTGTTTTAATTCCGAAAAACCTTTAGCTTCTAGAGTGCAACCTGCTGTAAAGTCTTTTGGATAAAAATACATAACTAGCCACTGACCTTCAAAATCACTTAATTCCCATGTTTTTTTTGTTTTTATGTTTTTATTAAAACCCTTTAACTGAAAGTTAGGAGCATAATCACCAACTTCAGGAGCAAAATCAAAAGATAAGGCTGAATTACAATTAAATAAAAGAATGATTGGTATTAATATACTTGCAACTAAATTTTTCATCAAATTTAGAATTTTTTTAAATCAACTCCATTTGATTTAGCAAATTTATCTAAACCTACTTTTTGTATGGACTTTAGGGCTTTGGTACTTATTTTTATATTTACCCACTTTTTCCCCTCTTCCCACCATAGTCTCCTTTTTTGGAGATTAACTTGTTGCAATTTTTTTGTGCGAATATGTGAGTGACTCACTGCCATCCCGTTATTAGCTTTTGCACCGGTCAGTTCGCAAACTCTTGACATATTTATTGAGTTATATCTCTAAAAATTCTAACACATGGCTCAATTTGTTGAATTAAGTAATTCTGAAATTAATTCGGCATTATTATTTTGTAAATTAATGATTTGTTCTTGATCTAATCCACCAACTGAAAGCTTAGCCATATCGTAAACATGATTTGCAATTTTAGATGCCAATGGATTCTCAATAGGATCTTTTTCATCAATAATTATTTTGTTGCCTGTTATTTTATTAAGACCAACAATAAGTGGATGTTCTTTGTTAATTAAGAGCACATGATATTCAGGTAAGCCAGGCATCTTTTGTTCCATGTAAGCTCCCATATCATTAATTCTTCTCATTTGTTCTGGAAGCAAGATCATCGCTGGTGGAGCATCTTTACTTGAAAGTGACTGCACTTTAACTGTTACTTTCTCATTGTTAAGGGCCTTAACTATCGTATTTCTAAGATTATCTGTATTTGATTTGCCATCCTTATCTACAATTTCTTTTGATTCTTTATCTTCTAGTTCATTTATTTCTGAATCTACTCTTTGGAATTGAAAATCTTCATTTTTACTTTCCAACCATGGAAGAAATTGTGCGTCAATTAAGGGATCTGATTTAATAACTTCTTTATTATCAGATAAACAGATATTTAATGCGCTAGACTGAGCGATCAAATCTGAACAGTAAATTATTTTTTTAGAATCAGTTAATTTATTTCGCTCTTTGTAATTTGCGAGAGTTGTGAAATATTTATCATTTGACTTTATGAGGGATTTATTTTCAATATCTTTAGTTAAGTCTTTCTCTGAATTTATTATTGTTTCAAAAATTATACTGTTATTTACTAAATCAGCAAATTTTTCATCTTCGATAGCACCAATTTTGATAAAAGCAGAGATTGAATCCCAAATTTCTGCATAAAATTCTGGAGAATTTTTTATTAAATCCTTAAGTTTATTAGCGATTTTTTTTGAGATAAATGATGATATAGACCTAACTTTTCTATCTGTTTGTAATGCACTTCTACTTACATTTAGGGGTATATCTGTAGAGTCAATAACTCCTCTTAGAGGTAAAAGGTATTTTGGTACTATCTCTTTAATTGAATCGCTTACGAATACTTGATTGCAAAATAGTTTTATTTCTCCCTTTTCCCAATCAGCTCTACCTGACAGCTTTGGAAAATACAATATCCCTTGTATATCATATGGAAAATCCGTATTTAGATGAATCCATAACAGTGGATCTCCTTGGAAAGGATAAAGGTATTTATATAACTCAATATAATCTTCATCTTTTAATTCACTTGGTTGTTTTCTCCAAGGAGGATTTTTTTTATTAATTGTCTCTCCTTCTAGTAAGACATCTATTGGCATAAAATCACAATATTTTTTAATGAGTGATTTAATCCTTTCAGGCTCAATAAACTCTTTTTCTTCTTCAAGTAGGTGAAGAATTACATCTGTACCAATTGTCTCTCTTTCTGATTCCTCTAACGTGAAATTTGGCGATCCATCACAAGACCATTTGAAAGCTTTTGATTCCCCAATTGCCGACTTAGTTAATATTTCAACTTTATCTGCAACCATGAAACTTGAATAAAAACCTAGTCCAAAATGACCTATGAATTCATCATTATCTTTTTTGTATTTTGTTAGGAATTCTTCAGCACTAGAAAATGCAACTTGATTTATGTATTTCTTAATTTCTTCATCATTCATTCCAATTCCATTATCGGAAATTGTTAATGTATTTTTTTCACGATTAATTGTTATTTTTACTTGAGCCTTTTCAGTATTTTCGCAATCACCTGCCATAGAGGCCATTCTTCTTTTACTTATTGCGTCAACACCATTACTAACAAGTTCTCTTAAAAAGATTTCATGGTCAGAATATACTGCCTTCTTGATAATTGGGAAAATATTTTCGGTATTAATACGAATTTCGCCTTTTTCCATTTAAAAAAAATCAAACATTTTAAATCTTATTTCGTAAAAACTAGTTAATCAAGTTTAATTAGGAGTATTGTCCGAACAATATATGAATTTAAAAGTTAAATAAATTTTTAAAAGGTTTTATTTAACCCACATAATTTCACTACAATTATTTGCTTTCATAATTTGATTGGCTTTAGCCAAGTCATCAATTGGATTTAAATGTAAGACAGCAATATTGCCTTTTTTCTGTTGAACTTTTTGTTCATTCATACCTTTTTCTAAAAAATAAGAATCTTTAAACATCAATAGTATCTTTTTTTTATCTGTCTTTTCTTCCTTAATAAAATTTCTTAAAATGTCTACTGATATTGTAAATCCAATCCCATTAAA
Source organism: uncultured Synechococcaceae cyanobacterium (assembly GCA_902538695.1). Taxonomy (GTDB): domain Bacteria; phylum Cyanobacteriota; class Cyanobacteriia; order PCC-6307; family Cyanobiaceae; genus Prochlorococcus_A. The sequence goes on from CACBGC010000002.1 coordinate 12,873, forward strand.
TATTTTCTCATTAGGACTAAATGATCTTACTAACTCATCATATCTTCCACCTTTTGCGATGACGCTTTTATTTATACCATTATCCCCTATTAGTTGAAAAACTATTCCTTCATATAAGTTCAAGTGAGGTTGAAAAGTGGGATCAAGTTGTAATTTAACACCATATTTATTTGATATTTTTGATAATGTTTCAAATAAAAAATTTAAGTCATCTAATGTTTTGCTAGTCCCATATATAGTTTTTAATTTTTTTAATATTGCAATTGGTTCTCCTCGTGTAAATAAAAGATCTTTAAGAATATATTTATCATCTTCATCTATTCCTAATTTAGATAAATTATCTTGATCAAAATTAACCAGAGATTTCTTAATTTCTTCAAAATTATTATCTATATATTTGTTAAGTATCAAGTCCATTATTTTTGTGGTGCTTACAAGTAGAAATAAATTACAACCATCCTTCAAATTAATATTATCGATTGAATCAAACAAAATATTAATAACTTCAATTTCTGGGTATTTTGTATCATATCCAATTAATTCAATTCCACTCTGCAATTTTTCTTGTAATTTAAATGAATTTTTATTATTTTGTTTTTTATCAAAAACCATTCCATTGGTGTATAACCTTATAGGTCTTTTCTTATTTATTAATCTGGTAGATGACAATTTAACAATTGATGTTGTCATTTCTGGCCTAAGACATAATGAATTATTACTTACTATTCCTACAACCTGATTTTCATCAATAACACCATGGCCCTTTATGGTCTCTAAAGTATTTATAAATGAGGGTGAAACCTCTTCATACCCCCATAGTTTATAAATACTATTTAAATTATTTATGATGTTTGAGTTATTTTTTACATCGACTAATTTAATTTCCTTTATATCGGTCATTTTAATATTTAACTAATTTTAGGTATAGAGATTTTTTTTAAATGGAGAAACTTTATCTAGTTCATTTTTTAATTCATTCTCAAGGCTGGGAGAACAAGCTAAAATTCTACCTGAACTTAAATTAAATTCTCCTGATGGATAATCAGAAATAATACCACCAGCTTCTTTAACAATAATAGCACCGGCTGCTAGGTCCCATACCTCCAATCCTCTTTCCCAATATCCATCTACCTTACCTGCAGCAACAAATGCAAGATCAACTGCTGCTGCACCTCCTCTTCTAACTCCTCTTGTTTTATGTGTTAAATAGCAAAATTCTGCATAATTATTATCCTCCGTCTCAAATCTGTCATAAGAGAAACCGGTTACTAGTAAACTATCAGAAAGATTAGAGGGATTCGATACCTTAAGTTCACTATCATTGCAGAATGAGCCTAAACCTATACAGGCTGAATATAGTTCATTTAAATAAGGTACTGATATAGCGCCTAATATTGGCTTATTTTTATATACAAGCCCAATAGAAGTCCCAAAAAAAGGATATCCATGGGAATAATTTGTTGTACCGTCTAATGGATCTATACACCATGTTAAATCCGAGTTATTGTTTAACATACCTGATTCCTCGGCATTTATAGATATGTTTGGTGTCTCTTCTAATAAATATTCTTTTATTTTGTTTTCAACTTCAAAATCTACATTGGTAACTAGATCACCCTTTCTACCCTTTGATGATATTTTTTGAATTTTACTATAGTTAACTTTTAAAATTTCATTACCAATTTGAGCGGAATTCTTTGCTATTTCATACAAAATGGATAAGTTAACTTGATTTGCAAGTTCCTCTATTTCACATAATTCAATCATGATAGTTAATCTTCCTCAAATTCCCAAGGTGGGGCAACTCTTGTATTACCCCTCCCAAAATATTGCCCAAATTGTAAATCGTAAACTTCATCTTCATATGTAGTTTCTACCTCAAGATCTGAAGTTGCTTTAGCGACACAAAGAAGTGCATATCCTTTGTCTTTTAAAGCCTGAGATACACCCATTGCTTCAGGTTGTTGTAAGGTACCAGATTTAATTTTAACTGCACAACTTGTACAGCAACCATTTCTACATGAAAATGGAAGTTTGAAACCTTTCTTTTCAAATTCCTTAAGTATGTAGTCATCACTATTAACCTGCTCTTGGTATACCTTTCCGGTCTCCTTATTTTTAATCGTGACTGTGAAAGTCTTTTTCAAATAACTTTCCTCTAAAAAGGGATGATCAAGGGTTAAAATGGTTTCCTTGGGAGAGGTGGCCGAGTGGTTGAAGGCGCAGCACTGGAAATGCTGTATAGGGGCAACTTTATCGAGGGTTCGAATCCCTCTCTCTCCGTTTTATATTAGTTTATTTTGGTTAACAACATCAACAACCTTTTCTCTATATAATTTTTAGAAAATAGATAGGAATCTTTTTGTCAAGTTATAAATAATCTTATTTATTTAAATTAAGTTGAAAATATTTGATTTCTACTATTATATGTAAATATCTAAGACAAAAATTAATTAAATTATTAGTAAATTTTGCTTTAATTTAGCCATCTAAAATCATGGGGCAAATAGTTGGAATTGATTTGGGTACTACAAACTCTGTTGTCGGAGTTATAGAAGCAGGCCGTCCAATTGTTATTGCTAATTCTGAAGGTTCTAGAACTACACCTTCAATAGTTGGATTTACAAAAGACAAGGAAATAGTAATAGGTGATCAAGCAAGAAGACAACTTGTTCTAAATCCAAAGAATACCTTTTATAACCTAAAAAGATTTATTGGCAGTGACTGGGATGAATTAGATGAGAATAGTATTTCTGTTCCTTACAATGTAAAGGCTAATAATACTGGAAGCGTTAGAGTTCTTAGTCCAAATACAGAAAGAGAGTATGCACCAGAAGAATTAGTTAGCTCATTAATTAGAAAATTAATTAATGATGCTGAAACATACCTTGGAGATACTGTTGACTCTGCTGTTATTACAGTTCCTGCCTATTTTAATGAATCTCAAAGGCAAGCTACAAAGGATTCTGCAATATTGGCTGGTATAAAAGTAGATAGAATCCTAAATGAACCTACAGCAGCAGCTTTAGCTTATGGTTTTGAAAAAAGTTCTTCTAATAATGTTTTGGTTTTTGATTTAGGGGGAGGAACATTTGACGTCTCTTTATTAAAAATTTCTAATGGTGTTTTTGATGTTAAAGCCACTTGTGGTGATACACAGCTTGGAGGGAACAATTTTGATTCAAAAATAGTAGATTGGCTTGCAGAAAAATTTCTTGCTAAACATGATATTGATCTAAGAAGGGATAGGCAAGCTTTGCAGAGATTAACTGAGGCTGCTGAGAAAGCAAAATGTGAATTATCTGGATTGCAAAAAACAAAAATATCCTTACCTTTTATCACAACAAGTAAAGAGGGTCCATTACATATTGAGGAGACGTTAGATAGAAAAATATTTGAATCATTATCTCAAGATCTTCTAGATAGATTATTAGAACCTGTGCAAATAGCATTAGATGACTCCGGATGGAACGCAGAAGATATTGATGAAGTCGTTCTTGTCGGTGGTAGCACAAGAATTCCAATGGTTCAACAATTGGTTAAGACTCTTGTTCCAAATGATCCCTGTCAATCAGTTAATCCAGATGAAGTTGTTGCAATTGGTGCAGCTATACAATCCGGAATAATTAACGGTGATTTACAAGATTTACTCCTAAATGACGTTACTCCCTTATCATTAGGTTTAGAAACTATTGGTGGTCTTATGAAGGTTCTTATTCCACGTAATACACCAATACCAGTAAGACAATCGGATGTTTTTAGTACATCAGAAGCTAATCAATCTTCAGTTGTTGTTCAAGTAAGGCAAGGTGAGAGGCCATTAGCATCTGAAAATAAATCACTAGGTAAGTTTAGGTTGTCAGGAATACCTCCAGCTCCAAGAGGAATACCTCAAGTGCAAGTAGCATTTGATATAGATGCTAATGGTCTTTTAGAAGTTAGTGCAACTGATAGAACAACTGGTAGAAAGCAAACAGTTACAATTTCTGGAGGCTCTAATTTAAATGAACAAGAAATTAATTCTATAATCGAAGAAGCTAAAGCAAAAGCAAATGAAGATAGAAAGAAGAGATCTGTTATTGATAGAAAAAATAGTGCTTTAACTCTTATTGCGCAAGCTGAGAGAAGACTTAGGGATGCTTCTTTAGAATTTGGGCCATATGGAGCTGAAAGACAACAAAGAGCTGTTGAATTAGCAATTCAAGATGTTGAAGAATACATAGATGATGAGGATCCTCAAGAATTAGAAATTTCAGTAAGTGCACTTCAAGAAGCATTATTTGGTTTAAATAGAAAATTTGCAGCAGAAAGGAAAACCGATAATAATCCCTTACAGGGTATTAAAAATACATTTGGATCATTAAAGGATGAACTCTTTTCTGATGATTATTGGGATGATGACCCTTGGGACAATCAAATGAATAGAAATTATAAAAATTCGAGGTATGGTAATTCTAGGGACGATGATCCATGGGACAATGACTACTTCCTCTAAAAAAGACTATTTGTCGATTTTGGGTTTATCCCCTGATTTCGAAGATAAAGAACTTAAAAAGGCCTTTCGTAGAGAAGCAAGAAAATGGCATCCAGATTTAAACAAAAACGATCTTAATGCAGAAGAAAGATTTAAATTAATTAACGAAGCATACGAATTTCTGCGCGATCCAAATAATAGCAAAAATAGTGCTGTTGAAAATGTCCAAGACGATTACGAAAATAATAACTTCAAAACTGGCTTTCCTGATTTTCAAGATTATCTTGATTCATTATTTGGATATGAGTATTCACCAAAGAATTACGAGGAATATGATGATGAATCATTTGATGATGAATCGTTAAATACAAATAATGACGAATTTAATAATCATGATTATCCTACAACCTCTCCAGATGAGCCACCTCCAGTAAAACTCCACCAAGATATCGAGACAATTATAGAGTTAACTCCTGATGAAGCCTTAAATGGAGCCTCAATTCTAATAGAATTAGAAGACGAAACAGTAGTAGAAGTTGATACACCACCTTTCGCTGGAGATGGATGGCGATTAAGACTTGAAAATATTGCAAGAGGAGGTAAAGATCATTATCTACAGTTAAAAGTTCAAACGGAAAGTGGTCTAAGAATTGATGGTTTAAGAGTTCTGTATAAATTAGAGTTATTTCCTCATGATGCTCTTCTTGGTTGTGCAGTAGAGGTTCCAACCCTTGATGGAAATGTCACACTTCAAGTACCACCAAAATCATCTACGGGAAGAATGTTACGTTTGAAAGGGAGGGGTTTAACTTTCGAGGATAATGTAGGTGATCAATATGTTGAAATCCTGGTAGTGATACCTGCTGATATTAATGATGAAGAAATTGCTTTATATACAAGATTACAAGAATTATCACTTTCTGATTCTTAATCAAATATTATATAAATAGAAAAATAGATACTTATGAACATATTTGTTCTTTTATATAATTCAGGAACAGATAAGGAAGGAATTCATTCAATCGAACTTAAAGGAAGGACCATCGTTCTTATGTTTGAAGATAAGGATGATGCAACAAGATATTGTGGTCTTCTAGAAGCCCAAGATTTCCCTTTGCCAACGGTTGAGATGATCAACATAGAGGAAATAAAAGATTTCTGTATTAAATTAGATTATGAATGCAAATTAGTAGAAAAAAATTTTGTACCTAAAACCGCAGAAGATAGGTTATTAATTTCACCACCCCAGAAAAACCTAGAAGTTGAAAATTGGGAGGAAGAGAAAAACAGTAATAAAGATAGCATTGATATAAACACTATTAAGGAAAACCTTGAAAAGTTGCTTTAGCTACTAAAATATTTATTAATTACAAAACAAATAAAACATGACAACTGCATTATTTGAAACAGAAGTTGGGAACATTAATATTGAATTTTTCTCTGACGATGCACCTAATACAGTAAAAAACTTCACGAGCCTAATTAGTGATGGTTTTTATGATGGTCTAGCATTTCACAGAGTTATTCCTGGATTTATGGCTCAGGGTGGATGTCCAAATACTCGTGATGGAGCATCAGGTATGCCTGGAACTGGTGGGCCTGGATATAATATAAAATGTGAAATTAATTCCAATAAACATCTAAAAGGCTCACTTTCTATGGCTCATGCAGGAAAGGATACAGGTGGCAGTCAGTTTTTCATAGTTTATGAACCACAGCCTCATCTCGATGGAGTTCATACAGTTTTTGGTAAGACTGATAATATGGATGTAGTGCTAAAGCTTACTAATGGGTCAAAAATATTAAAGGCAACTTTAAAGTAGTTTTTAGCCCTCAAAAACAATACTAAATGTCTCTTTATCTAGATTAAATTTTCTTGTAGATGAATATAAAATTTCATTATTTATTGAAAATTTAGTATTGATTAATTTGATGCTGCTTTTTGGGTGTAACGCTTGTTCAATGTTTCTTGAAACAATAATTCCAATATTTGTACTATTTTCATAATTGGATAAAAACTGAATAAATAATTCTATATTCTTTATTTCTTCATCAGTAATGTTGGAATTGGTTCTATTCTGATCATGCAAAATTCGCCAAACTAATTTTGGTCTATTCCAAAAAGCCAATAACCTTGGAGTACTTTCTAGTTTAATATTAATGTTCTTTTCACTACAGAATTTTATAACTTTATTTTTTATTGGAACTAGATCAATAGATTTATATTTCCCATCAAGAAAAATTGATATAAATGGATCGATATTCCTGGAATTAGGATTATCTTCATCAATCATGTGGCCTAACTTCGTTTTTTTTACACTCAAGTATTCTGCATTATTATCGTTTGGACAAATTACTAATGGAACTCTTTCAATAACCTCTATTCCATAACCACCTAATCCAGCAATCTTTCTAGGATTGTTTGTAAGTAATTTCAGTTTTTTTATACCTAGATCGGTTAATATCTGTGCTCCAACTCCATAGTTTCTAAGATCAGCGGGGAAACCTAATCTTTCATTAGCTTCTACAGTATCTAATCCACCATCTTGTAAACTATAAGCTTTTAATTTATTTATTAGACCAATACCTCTACCTTCTTGTCTTAAGTAAACTACAACTCCTTCTTCCTCCTTTTCTATCCTTGATAAAGCAGCCTCTAACTGCGGTCTACAGTCACAACGTAAAGATCCAAAAGCATCGCCTGTTAAGCACTCTGAATGCATTCTTACTAGTACAGGCTCGTTTAATTTTGATGATTTTTGTTTAACTAATGCAACATGTTCTGAACCATCAAGTTCATTAACGTATCCATAAGCTTTGAAATTACCAAAAATACTTGGAAGTACAGCATCGGATTTTCTAAATACAAATCTCTCAGTTTGAAAACGATAACTAATTAAATCAGCTATGGATATTAATTTCATTCCCCACTGTTTTGCATACTCTTTAAGTTGTGGAAGTCTTGACATGGAACCATCAGGATTTTGTATTTCGCAAATCACTCCAGCAGGATAAAGACCTGACATTGCCGCAATATCTACTGCCGCTTCAGTATGACCTGCTCTTTTTAATACTCCACCTTTCTTAGCTCTTAATGGGAAAATATGTCCTGGCCTTCTCAAATCATCAGGTTTTGTATTTGGGTTTATAGCAACTTGAATTGTCTTTGCCCTGTCTTCAGCTGAAATTCCAGTAGTGACATTATTTTCAGGTCCAGCATCAATTGATATCGTAAAAGCTGTTTGATTTTCATCTGTATTTCTATCTACCATTAATGGTAAATCTAAAGAGTCAAGTTTTTCACCTTGCATGGCTAGGCATATAAGACCACGTCCCTCAGTAGCCATAAAATTAATTTGCTGTGGAGTTGCAAACTGAGCCGCACATATTAAATCTCCTTCATTTTCTCTTCTCTCATCATCTACAACAATTATGCATTCACCATTTCTTATAGCTGCCAACGCATCGCTGATAGGATCAAATTCAATTTTAAAAGACTCATTTATATCCAAAATTGTTCCATTATTTGATTTGGGACTTGTTTCTTTCATTATTCCTATCAATATAGAAAAAAGTGTTTTAGTTACCTTAAATTCAACACTTTATAATCCTATCTCAAAGTCTGCCAATTCAAAGAAATGAATGTTGCAATAGTAGGTGCTACAGGTTACGGCGGTATTCAAGCGGTAAATCTTTTAAAGAATAATAAAAAATACAAAATTTCATTTTTAGGAGGTAATAAAACATCTGGGTCAAAGTGGAATGATAATTTCCCTTTTATTTATCTAGATAATGATCCTTATATAGAAGAAATTTCAGTTGATAATATTTCAAAAAATGCAGATGTTGCTTTGCTTTGCTTACCAAATGGCTTATCTTCAACATTTACCAGGAAATTATTAGATAGAGGACTTAAAGTTATTGATTTATCTGCTGATTATAGATATAAATCTTTAGATGAATGGAAAAAAGTATATTCCAGAGAAGCTGCTATTTATAAAAGAAATGATGATGATTTATGTAAAGAGGCAGTTTACGGTCTACCTGAAATAAACAAAGAAGCTATTATAAAAGGAAGATTAATTGCATGTCCAGGATGTTATCCAACATCTGCTCTTATTCCATTAGCTCCTTATCTCTCTCAAGGAATTATTGAAAATGAAGGTATAGTTATTGACTCTAAAAGCGGAACCTCTGGGGGTGGTAGAGAACCAAACCAAAAGCTACTCTTATCAGAATGTGGAGAAGGACTATCAGCTTATGGATTGATAAACCATAGACATACCTCAGAGATCGAGCAAGTGGCATCTTTAATTTCTGGAAATAAGATTGAACTACTTTTTACACCTCATTTAGTCCCAATCTCAAGAGGTATGCATTCGACTATTTATGGGAGATTAAGAGATCCAGGATTAACTTCTGATGACTGCAGAATTCTTCTAGATAATTTTTATAGAAAGTTTAAAAATATAAAAGTCTTACCTGTTGATACATTCCCATCAACAAAATGGGTTAAGAATACAAACCAAATTTTACTTTCCGTTAAAGTTGATAATCGAAATGGAAGAATAATTATTTTATCTGTAATTGATAATTTGTTAAAAGGTCAGACAGGGCAAGCAATTCAAAATTTAAATATTATGTGTGGATTTTCAATGGATGAAGGTCTTGAATTAACTAATAATTTTCCTTAAAATTATTTCTTATTAAAAAACCAGCAAGAGAGATTGAGTGAGGTAAAATTTTATGCTCAAGCATTTGTATTCTTTTGGAAAGTGATTCAATATCATCATCATTTCTAATTGACAATGCAGCTTGCATTATCAATGATCCACTATCTACCTCCTCTTCAACAAAATGTACGGAACAACCAGTTATTTTTGAACCATTTAATATAGAGTCCTTTATCGCAGAACTACCTTTATATGCTGGAAGTATTGAAGGGTGAATATTTATTATTTTATTCTTAAATTTATTAATAAAAAATGGAGTAACAATTTTCATCCATCCTGCCATAACCACAAGTTCAACATCGTAATGAATTAGAGTATTTACAATTTCTAATTCAAATGACTCTTTTTGCACAAAGTCTTTGCCTCTTATAATTTTGTGAGGTATTTTTTTACTTTCTGCTCTAAGAATACAACCTGCATCATCTTTGTTTGTTATTAAAACTTTTATATCTATATCTAATTCTCCTTTTTCTGAGAGATTAATTAATTCCTGAAAGTTTGTTCCTTTCCCAGAAGCAAGTACACCTATTTTTAATTTTGGGGAAAATCTTCTAAATTCAGATATCTCAGGCGAAATTATGTAATTAAATGATTTATCCAAAGTTTTTTAATTTTATCCAATGATAAATTCATATGAAATAAAAAAAACCCTCAATTTTAATTGTTTATATTCAAAAACATATTTATTTGAAGATAATAATTTAAACAAATTTAAATGATTCAAATCTATGTACTATTCGAATAGATATAATTGAATAATAAATAAAAGAAACAAATATATAAAATGAATGAAGATTTAAACTCTTGGGATAAATTTTGTAATTATCTTTGGTTTGATAAAAAATTAAACATTTGGTTAGACATAAGCAAAATTAATTTCACTAGTAAAGAGATAAAAAATTTAGAAGAAAAATTTATAGATGTTTTTTCATCAATAAAAGAATTAGAAAATGGTGCAATCTCAAATATTGATGAAAATAGACAAGTTGGACATTACTGGCTTAGAAATCCATCAATTTCACCCTCTTCTATAATAGTAGAGGAAATTAGAGCAGATATTAATGCAATCTCTGAATTTGGAAAACAAATTTTAAATGGAGATATTAAGAATAAGAATAATCAGAAGTATACTGATGTTCTATGGATAGGAATTGGCGGAAGTGGATTAGGTCCATTACTTATTACAGAGTCATTGCAGAAGTGTTCTAGAGGCTTAAATTTTTCTTATATCGATAATGTTGATCCTTTTTTAATTAGCGAAAAGTTAGAAGAGTTATCTGAAAAATTATCAACAACATTATTTGTAGTTGTAAGCAAATCAGGCGGTACGCCTGAACCTAGAATTGCTATGGAAATTATTAAAAGTCACTGCGAAAACAATTCTCATGAATGGAACTCTAATGCTATAGCTATAACTATGAAAGAAAGTAAGTTATTTAAAAAAGCCACTTCTGAAAATTGGTTAAAAATATTTAATTTGCAAGATTGGGTTGGAGGAAGAACTAGTATTACAAGCTCTGTGGGATTACTTCCATTAGCTCTTATTAATGAAAATATATTTGAATTTATTAGAGGTGCATCATTAATGGATGAAGCCACACGTATAAGTGATTTTAAAAATAATCCAGCAGCACTATTATCATCCGCATGGTATTTAACTGGGGATGGTATTGGAAAAAGAGATATGGTCGTACTACCTTATAGAGATAGGTTACAGGTATTTAGTAAATATCTCCAACAATTAGTAATGGAATCATTAGGAAAGAAATTTAATAGGAATGGTGAAGTAGTTAATCAAGGTATTTCCGTTTTTGGTAATAAAGGATCTACAGATCAACATGCTTATGTTCAGCAACTGAGAGATGGTATTGATAATTTCTTTTGTATTTTTATTGAATTATTAGATTCTCCATCTACTAATATTTTTAATGAAAAAGAGAATCCTAAAGAATATCTTTCTGGTTTTTTACAAGGAACCAGATCAGCACTCTCCAGTGAAAACAGACAAAGTATCACTATTACATTGGAAAAGTTAAATTGTTTTTCACTAGGTGCCTTAATCGCTTTATTTGAGAGGGCTGTATCCTTCTACGCTGAATTGGTAAATATAAATGCATATGATCAACCTGGAGTTGAAGCTGGAAAGAAAGCAGCCGCAAATATTATTGAGTATCAACAAAAAGTAAGTAATTTATTAGATGAAGGTGGAGAATATTCTATAAAAGACATAACATCATTATTTGATAATTCAGCGAGTGAACCTATATTTTTCATACTCCGTGAAATGTGTTTTAGTAATGATAATTATTTAGTTAAGGGCGATTGGTCAAATCCAAATTCATTAGTTATTCAAAAAATAAATTCTTAAACAACAATATTCATAATTTTTCCTTTAACAATAATTATTTTTCTTATTTCCTTATCTCGAGTCCATTTTAATATGTTAGATCTTTTAAGAGTCAATTCTTTAATTTGATCTTCGCTCATATCATTATTAATATTTACTTTGTCTCTAACTTTTCCATTCACTTGTATTACTAGTTCATACGAATCTTCCTTAAGTGCCTCAGCATCAAAGGAAGGCCAGTGTTCTAAATGCACAGATTTTTTAAATCCTATAAGATGCCATATTTCTTCTGCAATATGAGGAGCAAAAGGAGCCAACAAAATACAAAATGTTTTTAAAGCCGCAATTTTTAAATTCTCGTTTACGTTATTAATGGAATTTGATAAAGAATTATAAAACTTCATTAGTTCTGAAATCGCAGTATTAAATTGGTTATTTAATATGTCATTTGAAATTTCTTTTATAGCAATATTCATTGACTTTATTAAACTTTTTTCTTTATCTGGATAGGAATTAGATTTACTATTTATATCATTTGCACAATTTATATAAAGCTTCCAAATCCTGCTTAAAAATCTAAATTGTCCTTCAACATCTGCATCTCCCCATTCCAAATCTTTTTCTGGCGGTGCTTTAAATAATATAAACATTCTTGCTGTATCTGCTCCATATTTTTTAATTACTGATTCAGGGTCTATTCCATTATATTTTGACTTAGACATTTTCTCGAAAAGAACTTCGAGTTTGGTATTGTCAATTGGATCTGTAGGATTTGATAGGTCAGTAATATCGGAAGGAGAAACATATTTACCCGTTTTATTGTTTTTATAGGCTGCGGCCTGAACCATTCCTTGCGTTAATAGTTTTTTAAATGGTTCATCAATTTCAAATAATTCATTATCCCTCAAGGCTTTAGTGAAAAATCTTGCATATAACAAATGTAATATTGCATGTTCTACCCCTCCAACATATTGATCTACAGGCAACCACTTATTGATTTCAATCTTATCAAATGGCTTATTAGAACATTTTGAAGATGGATACCTTAAAAAATACCATGATGAACACATGAAAGTGTCCATAGTATCAGTTTCTTTTCTTGCCGCTATTCCACATTTTGGGCATGTAGTGTTTATCCAATTATTATTATCACCTAAAGCATTAATCTTATTAGCCGAGATTTCTATATCTTTTGGTAAGGAAACAGGTAATTCCGATTGCTTTAATGGAACAGATCCACATTTTTTGCAATTAACTATGGGTATCGGACATCCCCAATATCTTTGTCTAGAGATTAACCAATCTCTTAGACGATATTGAATCTTATTTTCAGCCCATCCATTATTTACTCCCTCCTCTGAAATTTTTATTTTAGCAATAGTATTTTCTATGCCATTGTATTGATTTGAATTAATAAGATATCCTTTTTCTATATAAGCTTCTTCAAGCTGTTTATTTTGTTCACTTTTATCCTTTATTATTACCTGTTTAATATCAATATTATTTTTCTTAGCAAATTCAAAATCTCTTTGATCATGAGCAGGCACGCCCATAACAGCGCCTGTACCGTATGAATCGAGAACATAACTTGCCACCCAAATAGGAATAGGTTCAGAATTGACTGGATTTATTGCTGTTAAGTTTGTTTTTATTCCAATTTTTTCAAGTTCATTATTTTTATTATTTTTCAAATATTGTTTAAGATTTTTTATATCTTGTATTGTTTCTTGATCAGCAATATTTTTTACTAATGAATGATTAACAGAAATTGCTAAATAAGTAACTCCATATAAAGTATCTGGCCTTGTTGTAAATACAGTAATTTTCTCTTCTGGATTGGTATTGATATTGAAATTAATATTTGTGCCAATTGACTTTCCAATCCAATTATCTTGCATTATTTTTACTCTTTCTGGCCAGTTATCTAATTTTTCTAAATCCTTCAATAACTCATCCGCATAATTAGTTATTCTTAAAAACCATTGCTTTAATAATTTTTTTTCAACTACTGCTCCAGATCTCCAAGATTTACCCTCTGAGTCAACTTGTTCATTCGCTAGGACTGTATTATCTATAGGATCCCAATTAACTTCTGATTCCTTTTGATATACAAGACCTGCCTTGTATAACTCTAAAAATAGATATTGAGTCCAAATATAATAATTTTCATCACATGTTGCAAATTCCCTATCCCAATCAACTGATAGTCCCAAAAGCTTTAATTGTGACTTCATATGAGAAATATTTTTTTTAGTCCAGACACTTGGACTAATTCCTCTTTCAATCGCTGCATTCTCAGCAGGCAAACCAAAAGCGTCCCAACCCATTGGATGTAAAACAGATTTGCCCTTAAACCTTTGGAATCGAGCTATTAAGTCTGTAATAACATAATTCCTAACATGTCCCATATGAAGATTACCTGAAGGGTATGGAAACATTGATAGGGCATAAAATTTATCGCTATTCTCAGTTAATTCATCGGTTTTGTATAAATTGTTTTCTGTCCATATTGACTGCCATTTTTTTTCTATTTCAGATGGATTATATAAATTGGTATCAGCCTCATATTGTTTATCGGGAGAAATCACTTATTTTTATTTGTTAAATTATTATTTTAATATCCATTGTATAAAATAGAAATAGATTGTTAAAAGGAATAATTTATAATTAAAATTTAAATATATTATCTACAAATGAAAAATATAACTTTTGAAAAATATCAAGGTAACGGAAATGATTTCGTGATACTAGATTCTAGAGGAAATGAATTATATAAAAATTACAAGACAAATAAAATATTTGATATAAAAAAAATTTGCAACAGACAATTTGGTATTGGAGCAGATGGTGTGATTTTTATAGAAGAACCTAATGAAGATAATTATGCAAAAATGATAATTTTTAATTCTGATGGTTCTGAAGCACAAATGTGTGGAAACGGAATTAGGTGTTTAGTTGAGTATCTCCACGTAAATGATTCAATTAATAATAAAAATATAGAATATAAAATTGAGACTAAAGCAGGTTTAAAAATTGCAAAATATATAAATGATGAAATTACAGTAAAAATGGGAGTTCCAATTTTAGATTGTCTAAACATTCCAACAACAATCGAAAAAAAAATAAATTCAATTCCTTCACACGAATTTATTGAGAAAGATTTTAATAATATGGGTTATGCCGTAGGAATGGGAAATCCTCATTTAATATTCTTTGTAAATGACATAGAGTCAATTGTACTTTCCAGACTTGGTCCTATATTTGAAAAAAATGAATTATTTCCTGAAAAAACTAATGTGCATTTTTGTCAAATTTTAAATAGAGATAATATCAAAGTAAAAGTATGGGAAAGGGGTGCAGGACCAACCTTAGCTTGTGGAACAGGTGCCTGTGCTATCCATGTAGCAGCTTATAAATTAGGCCTTTGTAATTCACAAACCATAGTAACCTTACCAGGAGGTAATCTTAAAATTGATTGGTCAAAAGACGATTGTGAAGTCATGATGACCGGTAATGCTAAAAAGGTTTTCTCAGGATCAATGATAGTAAATTAATGGAAAATAATTTTATCTATTTAGATAATGCCTCCACAACTCCATTATCTGAGAATGTTTTAAATATAATTAATTCAACTTACAAGAATTATTGGCAAAACCCTTCATCTACATATGAGCTAGGGATAAAATGCTCTACATATCTTGAAAAAATTAGATCTAATATTGCTTATATATTTGAAGCCGATTCAGAGGATATAATTTTTACATCTGGTTCTTCGGAATCCACAAATATTATATTTAATAATATTTATGAGAACTATAAAAATGGTAGGGTTGTTATTTCAAATGTTGAACATCAAGCAACAACTATTTGTGCTAATAAACTAAGAAAACAAAATTGGGATATTTACGAATGGACGGTAAATAATGATGGAATTTTAAATATTTCTAATATCGAAAAGATTTTAAAGAATGATACTAAGCTTGTATCAATTATTTGGGGACAAAGTGAAATTGGGACAGTACAACCTGTCCAATTTATTGGTTCCAAATGTGAAGAATTAAATATAATGTTTCATTTAGATGGAACTCAAATATTAAGTAATGGAATATTCAGTTGGAAAGATCTTAAATGTGATTTTTTAAGTTTATCTGCTCATAAATTTGGAGGTCCAAAAGGAATCGGTATTCTTTTAACAAAAGAAAAGTCTAGACAAATTTTAAAAAATAATGACATATCACCTACTCAGGAATTTTCAATTAGACAAGGTACACAAGCTTTGCCATTAATCGCTGGAATGTATGAATCATTAAAGAATATTAAAGGAAAAATAAAATTATATGATTACATTACTGAATTTCCTTCTAATAATATTAATAAACTCAAAAATTATATTTTTCAAAAAATAAAGGATAATAATCATATAAAGATTACGGGTAGTATTAACCATAGACTTCCCAATCATATTTCGTTTCTACTATTAAATAAACTATTTGAGCCTATAAGGGCCTATAAGATTGTTAATTTCATGTCAGAAAATAATATAGCCATTAGTAGTGGAAGTGCTTGTTCAAGCTCATCTGGGAAACCTAGTTCAACACTTAAAAACATTGGTTTAAAAGATGATGAACTATATTCAAATATTCGTGTTAGTTTAGGTTCAATAAATAATAAGTCAGAAATAGATAAATTTTTAGAACTTATTCAAATATGTATTGACAAATTTTAATGGAAACCAATTACAGACTACCTAAAGATTTAAATGAATCTCTTAAGAATATGGAGGATGCAATTATTCCAAGTTTATTAGATTCAAATAAAAGATTTACTATAGAATTTAATTTTGAAGGATTGAAGTTTAACAGAATTGGAATAACTATTTACAAAATATTGTCTAAAAATAATAATGTATTTATAACATTTGCTGATCAAGGTGCTGTGGCTTTGGCGCAAAGAGACTATCCAGATATCAAAGATAATATTTTTACTTTTAAATCATTTAATGAATCAAATAATATAAATAATGTTGATAGTGCAATGATATCGATACTACCTCAGCCATATGATTTCGATTCATTTGAACCAATGTCTGATAATTATCAAGGTACGCATTATTCATTAAATCCAAAATTTGAAGATGCCAATATTGGTATAGGAAGTGTTATTAGAGAGCGACGTAAAAACTTTGTCAAAACATGGAAAAATATTTATTTTCTGCAGCCTTTAAATAAAGCTGCTCTTATGCATATTTATCCTGATAACTGGTTGCTTTTCAAAGAAGAAAATAAAAGATATTATTTTAAAAAAGAATTTGAAATTAAACCCGACAATGAATCTATTTTTGTAAATTTATAGATTGAATGTGATAAAAAAAATTTATTCATTTTTCTTAACTGTTCTTGTATTAGTAACATCTCCTTTCTTAATAAGATATTTACTTGCAAAACAGAAAATAACTATTTTAAATAGTATTTATTTTAATTTCCCGGGAATAATTACTAAAAACAAAATATGTCCTACTTATGATGCTTTATTGAATCAAACGCTTGATGAATCTTTTAGTGTATCAATTATTAATAATAAAGGGGAAATAATAAGTTCCTACAATGAGGATGTTACAAGGTTGCCGGCATCTAATCAAAAATTATTCTCATCAGCTTATGTTTTAAGTAAATATAAATTAAATAAAAATTTAAAAACTTCCTTATTTAAAAATAAAAACGATTATTATTTACGCGGTCAAGGTGATCCAGATCTTAATTATGAAGATATAATCGAACTAATTTCAAATGTTAAGGAAAATAAAATTATTAACTTTAATATTGTAGAAATTGATTCAAAATTATCTTGGCCCAATGGTTGGACAAATACTGATAAACTTTACGAATATGGATCTCCAATTACATCTCTTGCAATAGAAAGTAATCACAATAAATATGATGATATTTATTCACTAAAAATTTTTATTAAAAATTATTTAAAAAATAAATTTCCAAATTCCAAAATATATATAAATATTTTTGATTCAAAAAAAACTTTTTATTTAAAAAATATTAAAGAGATAAATAAAATATATTCAACTCCAATTCTTTCATTATTAACTCTAACAAATTCTGAAAGCCATAATTTTACAGCTGAATCTCTCTTTAAAAATGCTTCAAATACATGGAACGATAATGAATATATAAAATTGAAAAGATGGCTTGAAAATAAAGGCCTTCCAACAAATAATGCTTACTTTGCAGATGCTAGTGGATTATCTCGAAATAATAAAATTACAACAAGGTTAGTTGTATTGTTTTTAGATAAAATGAGATATTTTAATGAATTTAAAGCTTATCAATCTACACTTTCAATTACTGGAGTAAGAGGAACATTAGCTAAAAGATTTGTAAATACTGAATTGTCTGGAAAGTTTTTTGGCAAAACTGGGACTCTTTCAAATGTCTTTGCATTATCTGGCTTTTTATATAAAAATGAAAGGCCAATAATTATAAGCATTATCCAAAATTCGAATAAAATTGATAAAGAAAAAGCTTTTAAATTATTACGTGATCTTTATTACATGAAATCTTGTTAAAAAAAATATTATTTAAAATATTCTTTTAAATCCCTTTCAACAGAGGGGGGTACCATGTGATTAATTTCACCACCAAATTTTGCAACTTCTTTTACTAAAGAACTACTGAGAAAACTATAATTTGTATTTGTCGATAAAAATATAGTTTCAATATCATTATTAAGAGATTTATTTGTATGAGCAATCTGAAGTTCATACTCAAAATCACTCATTGCTCTTAAGCCTCTAAGAATAAGATTAGCTTTTAGATCATTAGCACAATCAACAGTTAGACCAGAATAAGAAATAACTTCAATATTAGTTAAATGAGAAAGAGAATTTTTAATTTGTATTATTCTTCTTTCAAGATCAAATGTTGGTGTTTTAGAAGTATTTTCTAAAACAGCAACTACTAGATTGCCAAATATTTTTTCAGCTCTTTCTATTAAATCAATATGCCCGTTTGTTAAAGGATCGAATGTACCAGGATAAAGAATTTTCATGAATTTATTATGAACGGATAAGAAATTTAGTTAAAATAAGTTTATTAGATATATCAATTATGACATTAAATCTAGAAGCAAAAAAAGTCTTATTAAGGAAAATACCTCACGGATTATTCATTTGTGGAGTTAGAGACGAAGATAAAAATGAAGTGAATGGATTTACTGCTAGTTGGGTGACTCAAGGTTCCTTCACTCCTCCATTAGTAGTAATGGCTGTTAGAGCAGAAGGTTCAAGTCATGAAATAATTAAGTTCACCAATAAGTTCTCATTAAATGTCCTCAAAAGTGATCAAAAGGATCTAGCAGCTGTTTTCTTTAAACCTCAAAAAGCATTAGGAGGCAGATTTGAATCTGTTGAATTTAATTTAGGTGAACTTGGATTGCCTATTTTAGTTGATAGTGTTGGTGGAATTGAATGTAATGTTGTTGGAAGTGTTACTCATGGAGACCATACAGTTTTTGTAGGAGAAGTTCAATCTGCTTATTTGAATAATGATGTTGATTCTCTAAATTTATCTTCAACTGGCTGGAATTATGGAGGTTAATCTTTATAAATGAGTAATTCCTCTATAGAAACAATAGATAACAAATATAATTTTAAAATTGAATATAAATTAATTAATAATAAAGAGTTACTAAAATCAAGATTATCCGAAATTCCAAAGTCATCTGGTTGCTATCTTTTTAAAGATATAGATAATAATTTACTTTATATTGGTAAATCTAAAAAACTACGCAGTAGAGTAAGTAGTTATTTTAATAATTTTTCAGATTTAACTCCAAGATTAAGTTTGATGGTTCGTCAAATAACTGAAATAGAAATTATAGTCACAGATAGCGAATATGAAGCACTAAATTTAGAGTCAAATTTAATAAAAACAAACAAACCATATTTTAATATTCTTTTAAAGGATGATAAGAAATATCCATATCTTTGTATAACTTGGAGCGAAAAATATCCTCGAATATTTATTACAAGAAGAAGAAGAAATAGAAATAACTTAGATAGATATTATGGACCATATGTAGATGTCGGATTATTAAGGAGAACATTATTTACGATAAAAAAAATATTTCCACTTAGACAAAGGCCAAGGCCAGTCTATAAAGATAGAACTTGTTTAAATTATTCAATAGGAAGATGTCCAGGTGTTTGCCAAGAAGTAATATCATCCGACGATTATAAAAAAATAATCAAACAAGTATCTATGATATTTCAGGGAAGGAATGATGACTTAGAAATATTTTTACAAAAAAAAATGATGCAATTTTCTAATGATTTAGATTATGAAAATGCAGCAAAAATAAGGGATCAAATTTTAGGTTTAAAATTATTAACTGAATCACAAAAAATATCAATACCAGATTCCTCAATTAATAGAGATATCTTTGGAATAGTTTCAGAAAAAAATGTAGCTAGTATACAAATTTTCCAAATGAGATCTGGTAAGCTCATTGGGAGAATTGGCTATAGTCAAAAATTAAATAATGAAGATGAAAATCTTATTCTACAAAAGGTATTAGAAGAGCATTATATGAATGTTGAAGCTGTAGAAATACCATCAGAAATTCTTATTCAATATAACCTTCCGAAACAAACAACCATAGAGGATTGGTTAACGGAGCTAAGAAAAAAGAAAGTAAAAATCTTAATCCCAAAAAGAAATAAAAAACATGAAACTGTAGAAATGGTTTTAAAAAATGCGAAATTGGAATTAGATAGAATATTAAATGGGATACAAGATAATGAGTCATCAATTGAGGATCTTGCCCAAATACTTGAATTAAGCGAACAACCTAAAAGAATTGAAGGTTATGATATAAGCCATATTCAAGGTAGTGACCCTGTAGCATCACAAGTCGTTTTTATTGATGGGATTCCTTCTAAACAACATTATAGGAAATATAAAATTAAAGATCCAAACGTTTTTATAGGACATAGTGATGATTTTGCTTCGATATATGAAGTAATACATAGAAGGTTCAAAAAATGGTCAAGATTTAAAAAAAGCGGAGGAGATTTTTCAATATTAAATGATAAAACGAATAGTAAATTAGACAATGAACTTCTATCAGATTGGCCTGATTTAATAATGATTGATGGAGGAAAAGGACAGTTAAATGCAGCTATTAAAGCATTAAAAGAATTAAATCTTGAGGAAGAAGTAACTATATGTTCACTAGCAAAAAAAAATGAAGAAATATTTATTCCAGGCTTTACTAAGTCTCTTGATACTGATGAAAATCAAAAAGGAGTTCTTCTATTAAGAAGGGTAAGAGATGAAGCACATAGATTTGCATTATCTTTTCATAGAGATAAAAGATCTAAGAGAATGAATAGATCCCAATTGTCCCAAATCAGTGGATTAGGACCATCAAGAATAAGAGAATTGCTTGAGCATTTTAAATCAATAGACGCGATAAGAATAGCTAGTAAAGAGGATTTATCAAAAGTTAAAGGACTCGGAAAAAATTCAGTAAATGATATATATGAATATTTTAACGAGTTATAAATATTAATTAATTTTTGAAAAATAGATTTCTTGATATTGTTAAATATCACTATATTAAAAATATATATTTTTAAATTAATCTAGTATTTTGGCAGCCGAAGCATATCTCTGGTTTAAATCACTTCACATTATTGGTGTAACCGTTTGGTTTGCGGGACTTTTTTATTTAGTAAGACTTTTTATATATCATGAAGAATCTAAAAATATGGATAATGAATTAAAAATTGCCTTTAATAAACAATACACCTTGATGGAAAAAAGGCTGGCGAATATTATCACAACACCTGGGATGATATTAGCTTTAAGTATGGCTATATGCATGGTTATTATGCAACCAAGTTGGTTAAGTGAGAAGTGGTTGCAAATTAAAATTTCTTTTGTTTTAGGATTAGTAATTTATCATTCTTATTGTTACAAAATAATGGATTCATTACAAAATGGTACTTCAACCATTTCAGCTAAAAACCTTAGATTATTAAATGAATTGCCTACTTTATTATTATTTATAATTGTACTTTTAGTTATTTTTAAAAATAATTTTCCAACTAGTGTTGCTACATGGAGCGTAGTTGGGCTAATTATTTTCATGTTGGCTTCAATACAATTATATGCAAAGATTAGAAAGAAAAATGAGAATTCATTAAGCAATGAATAGGGAAGATTTAGTAAAATTAACTTCCAATATTAATAAAAATAGCTGTCCTAAATATATTAATTTTCACTGTCATACAAAATTTAGTGATGGGAGTCTGGAACCATATGAACTTTTAGAACAAGCTTATAAAAATAACTTGAAATTTTTATCAATAACCGACCATCATACAATTAAAGCTCATGAATATATAAAAAAAAATAATATACTCAAAAATTATCCTAAAGATTCTTTTAAATTAATTTCAGGAATAGAAATTAATTGTTTGATCCTAGGATGTTTAGTACATGTAATCGGATTAGGAATAGATATAAAAAGTAAATACCTAAAACCCTACATCCTTGGAGAGTCTCCAATAGGTAATGATTTAAACATTAAATCAGTTATTAAAGCAATAAATTTAGCTGGTGGTTTATCATTTCTTGCACATCCAGCAAGATACAGGATTCCCTTTTATAAATTAATTCCAGAGGCCAAAATACAAGGTATTGATGGAATAGAGGTTTGGTACGATTATGAACTTAATGAAGTATGGAATCCTAGTTTATTTGTATGTTCAGAAATAGATAAATTAGCAGATAAATATTCAATGCTAAAAACATGCGGAACAGATAGTCATGGACTTTCGCTATTAGGTAGATAGTTCAGAATTCGTTTTTTTCAATTATTGAATCAGTATTAATAATTATGTTCTTTAAATTTTCAATGACATCTGATGAACAATTATTCCACATTTTTCTATTGACAATTTCAAGAAATCTTTGTGCAATATCTCTTAAAGCCCATGGATTATTCTCAAGAAAGAAATTCCTAAGATCCAGATCACATAACCATGATTTATAAACTTCCTCATAACACCAATCTGAGACAACTTCAGTAGAAGCATCAAAAGCATATAAGTAATCTAGTGTAGCTGAAAATTCAAACGCTCCTTTATAACCATTATCCTTCATTCCATTTATCCATTTAGGGTTAAGTATTCTTGATATAACAACTTTATTAATTTCATCTTGTAATTTTGAGATTTTAGATAATCCAAATTTAGATAAATCACCATGATACATTTCAGGTAATTTACCGCTCAATTTTTTTACTGCTGAAGATAATCCACCCTGAAACTGATAATAATCATCTGAATCTAAAATATCATGTTCCTTATTATCTTGATTATGAACAACTAGCTGCACATTTTTAAGAGCATTTTCTAATGATTTTTTATCCTCAATAGGTTCAAGATTATCACTGTAAATCCACTTACTCCAATTAATAAAAGATTCTCCAAAATCATCAATATTTTCCCAATTAGAATTTGAAATTAGTTCTTGAAGACCAGCTCCATATGAACCTGGCGCTGACCCAAATATACGATTAATTGAATCACCATCCCTTGATGCCTTAGCAAGAGGGTTAAATTTATCATTCTCATTAAGATTAGAAACAAGATTTATTGCTTTAGAAGTTAATTTAACTAACTGTGGAAATGCATCTCTAAACATTCCCGAAATCCTTAATGTGACATCAACCCTTGGTCTTTCGAGAACAGATAAAGGAATGATTTCTAGATCTACTACTCTTCTTGAAGGCCCATCCCAAATAGGCTGTACGCCTAATAAATATAGTATTTGACAAATGTCTTCACCACCATTTCTCATAGTGGATGTAGCCCATACAGATATTGCTATATTTTTTAAATCTTCTCCATTATCTTGTTTGTATAAATCAAGTATTTGTAAAGCGGATTGACAACCAACACTCCATGCTGATTCAGTAGGCAGTCCCCTCGAATCAACTGAAAAGAAATTTTTACCAGTGGGTAAAGCTTCAGTTTTACCTCTCGTAGGGGCTCCAGATGGACCACTTTTTACATATTGTCCATTTAATGAATTAATAAATGATAATTTCTCATTATATGAAGAATTAATTATTGGATATAGAATTTCCTTTTTTAATAATAAAAAATACTTATTATGTTTTTTTTCATTAAAAAAATAGTCTATTATTTTCTGATTTTTATATTTTTCTAGATTTTTTATATTGGTATTCTTTTTGTAAAAAAACAAATATATTAAATACTTTGCTTGTTGTTCCAAAAAATCAATAGCCATTCTAAAGTTTAAAATGTTTTTGTTGGAAAAAGTCAATAATATTTTTTTATCCTTTTCAGTTAAGATTTGATCATATTGATTTGTCCAAGGATTCAAATCTAGTTTTAAATGTTTTGCTATATATTGAATAACACCAATTCGGTTGGCATTTGGTACTCTAGCAATACACAAGAATAAATTTATTTCATTAATGTTATTCTGCCTATTGCCAAAAATATGCAAACCTGTCCTAATTTGAGATTCTTTAATTTTGCAAAGAAAGGAATCAATTTCTTCTATTTGATTATTTTTATTCTTTATAGTAATTTCGTTAAAATCTTTTTTAATTAATTCAAAAATGGATTTTTCTATTATTTCAATTCGTTTAGAATTTAATAATTTTGCTTCAAAATATTCGTCTAAATAATTTTCTAATATTGAATATTTTCCATATAATTCTGACCTATCCAAAGGAGGGGTTAAATGATCAATAATTGTAGCAGCAGTTCTTCTTTTGGCTTGGGATCCTTCTCCAGGATCATTTACTATAAAGGGATATATATTTGGTATTGCTGGACAAATAATATTTGGAAAACATTTATTGCTAAGACCTATTGATTTGCCAGGTAACCATTCAACAGTCCCATGTTTACCAATATGGCACATAGCATTTGCATTAAAAACTTTTTCAATCCAAAAATATTGTGCTAAATATCTATGGGGAGGTGGAAGATCGGGAGAATGAATATCTCTATCAGTGAAAGCGTCATAACCTCGTTGAGGTTGAATCAATATTATTATTTTTCCAAATCTAAGACCATTTATTGAGAAGCCTTTATTATCTAGATCGATCGCATCAGATGGTTTACCCCAACGATTAAGAATAATATTTTTGGGATCAAGTTCTAAATAATTCCAATATTTTAAGTATTCACTAAGTGGTAAGTAATCTAATGGTTTATTATTTTGAGATTCAATATCATTAGTCCTAGTTTTTATAAGCATTGACATTAATTCCGAAGAATCTTGAGGATAATTACAAGATCCAAGGTCATAACCTTCTTCTTTTAACCAATTAAGAATATTTATTATTGAAGATGGTGTATTTAGACCAACGCCATTACCGATTCTTCCATTCTTTACTGGATAATTACTTATTACTAAACAAATTCTTTTATCAAAATTATTAAGTTTCTGAAGTTTCACATAATTTGTTGCAAATTTTGAAATCCATTTAATACCTACTTGATCAGCTTTGTAACTAGTTATTTCACTATATAGTGTATTTTCTTTAGAAATTATTTCTTTAAATGCTGAAGGACAGGTAGTAATTCTTCCATCAAATTCGGGAATAATTATTTGCATTAATAAATCAGATGAATTCATTCCAATAGATGAATTTAACCACTTTTTTCTTGATCTATTAGAAGAAAGAAGCTGTAAAATTGGAATTTGAAGGTAAGTAAAAATATTTGTTGAATTTTCAATTAATTCGTTATTTTTGATTTGAGAAGAAGAAAATGAAGTTGTGGTAATTATTAGTTTAATATCTTCTTTTTTAAAAATGTCTATTAATTTCTTCTGAATAATTTGATCTTTTAGTGTTGAAATAAAAAATGTTTTAGGAGATAGTCCGCATTTTCTTAATTCCAAGTTAAGTTTTTCGTTTACTTCAATTTCATTAGCCAAAAAAAGTGATTTGTAGGATATTATTCCTATCTTTTCGCCTTTTTCATTTTTCCAATCATGTAAATAGG
>CACBGC010000003.1 GCA_902538695.1 uncultured Synechococcaceae cyanobacterium
ATTTAATTTCAAGAATCTTTTACAAGAAATTTCTCTCGAAAAATTGTCTAATGCTTCAGTAGATCCTGATAAAACAACCTGGGAAGAGCTATTATCATTAGCAATCACAATATCATCAATTTTTTGTACTAAAAGATCCAGTTGATTTCTATCAAAACCAATTACTGCTGCCATAGATCCCTTCCCTGCATTGACCATTAATTGAGACCTTTTTTTTATTAGAGAAACACAATCCTCGAATGAAAAAACATCCGCACAATATAGTGCAGTTATTTCTCCTAAACTATGACCAGCAACATAAGTTGGTTTTAATCCATTTTCTTTTAATGCATCTAATAAAATTGATTCAATTAAAAAAAGACAAATTTGTGTATTTCTTGTGTTATTTAAATCAACAAGAGGATTTGTTGGTTCAGTATTTAACTCACAAATTTCAAATAAATTCCTCTCAAATATCTCAGATGCATAACTAAACCTCTCTTTTGTATTGGGCAAATTTTCAATTTGCTTTGCCATTCCAATTTTTTGCGAACCCTGTCCAGGGAATACCCATGCAACTGTCATAATGCTCCTTTTTTTTTAACCCCATTTAATGAGGGCTGCACCCCAACTTAACCCAGCACCAAAACCACTTGTAGCAATAATATCATTTTGTTTAATTCTATTATTTCTAATAGCCTCGTCCATCACTAGTGGAATTGTTGCTGCTGAAGTATTACCATATTTTTCTAAATTACTAAGAATTTTTTCTCCAGGAATTTTCAACCTGTCTCCTACGGAATCCAATATCCTTTGGTTAGCTTGATGTAATACAAGCCAATCAACTTCGTCGGAAGTATAATTCATTTTTTTAAACAACTTTTTTAAAATTTTTGGAACTTCTCGAACTGCAAATTTATACACTTCCTGACCATTCATCTGAATTGGAGAAAAAGCTCCACTTAAAAAATCAATGTTATCAATTATTGAATCCTTATTATTTTTGGATGAAAGATTAAGAAAAGAACCCCTTTCTCCATCAGTTCTCATATCAAAACCAATTAAATTATCGAATTCGTGGGTGGCTTCAATTGCTAATGCACCTGCGCCATCTCCAAAAAGGATACAACTTCTTCTATCATTCCAATCAACAAAGCTTGAAAGTTGATCTGCTCCTATAACAATAGCCCTTTTAAAACTACCACCTTTTAAAAATTGTGAGGCTGTAATTAAGGCAAATAAGAAACCACTACATGCTGCAGTTAAATCAAAAGCTACTGCATTAGCTGCCCCTAATTTAGCTTGAACTGATGGCGCTGATCCAAATAAATCATGGGGAGTAGAAGTAGCTAAAACAATCAAATCAATCGTTTCTATATCCCAATTAGCCATTTTAATAGCATTTAGAGCCGCCTTATAACCCATCTCAGTAACATTATCTCCTAAACTTGAGATTCTTCTCTCAGAAATGCCAGTTCTAGATTGTATCCATTCATTGCTTGTATCAACCTTTTGACTAATTTTTTGATTGGTTAGAATTTGATCAGGTACATAACTTCCGCTTCCCTTGAATGATAATCCAATCTGATTAAAATTTATTCCTTCCAAAAGAGTTTTTTTAGTTACTTATATTAGTCAAACATAAATTTGACTCAATATGTTTTATGAATTTAAAACTTGAAGCTTTTGCAGTTGATTTAAATTGTCCATAACACCATGATTCACTGCAGAGTGAGCCAAGCGAAGAGCACTAACTACTGATAAAGATTTGCTACTTCCATGACCAATAACACAAATACCATTCACCCCAAGTAATAAAGCTCCTCCATGTTCGGCATGATCTAACCTTTTCTTAATTCTGAGTAGATTACTTCTTA
Organism: uncultured Synechococcaceae cyanobacterium; assembly: GCA_902538695.1. Taxonomy (GTDB): domain Bacteria; phylum Cyanobacteriota; class Cyanobacteriia; order PCC-6307; family Cyanobiaceae; genus Prochlorococcus_A. The sequence goes on from CACBGC010000003.1 coordinate 1,857, forward strand.
AAAAAGCTGAACCAACTTTCCCCCGCCTTCCTCGTGGCAGCTCAGATCTCAAAATATCTAATAAAACTCCTCCCACAGATTCAAGAAATTTCAATAATATATTTCCAGTAAATCCATCACAGACTACTACGTCGAAGCTACCTGATAATACATCTCGCCCTTCACAATTACCTCCAAAATCAAAACTTTTTTCAGAAGATAATAATTGAAATGTTTTTAGGGATAAATCATTACCTTTGCATTCTTCTTCTCCAATATTTAAAAGGCCTATTCTTGGTTTTTTTACTTGTAAGACATCTTTTGCATAAATGTTACCTAGAAGAGCAAATTGATGTAGATAAGATGGCTTACAATCAGTATTTGCACCAACATCTAAAACTAATACAGGGCGAGTTTGATCCCTTGTTGGAAATAATGCTCCTATGGCTGGTCTATCAATGCCTTTCAATCTTCCAATTCTAAATATGGCAGAAGCCATCATGGCGCCTGAATTACCAGCTGAGTAGACAGCTTCAGCTTTATTATTTCTCACTAAATCCATTGCAACGTTTATGCTTGCATTTTTCCTTTTTCTGACTGCAGTAGCTTCTTCATTCATCCCAATAGGCTCTCCACTATCAATTAATTCAAGACGATTATTATTAATTTCATTTTCTAATAATTCTGCTATGCCAGTTTTTTCTGCTACATCTTTAACTTTGTCAATTTTGCCGACAAACTTTATATTTATTGGGAATCTACTTATTGCTTCGAGGCAACCTTCAAGAATTGGGCCGGGAGCATAATCTCCACCCATACCATCAACTGCGATCCAAATTCTTTTAGATTGAATGTCTTCGACCTTATCTAAAATATTATCGCTATTTTGTAATCTTTTTAATGGGTCAAAAACTAATGGCTGTAATGTATTTTTCGCTATTGAGCTAGCATTTGAAACAACACTGCTGGCAGTATTCACAACAGATTCAGCACTTGAAACAACATTACCTGCAACATTACTAGCAACATTACTAGCAGTGGTCACAACAGAACCAGCACCAGAAACCACATTACCCGCAACATTACTAGCCGTTGCCGCAGAACTAGCAGCAGTATCTACTATTGAAGTGACAGCCGAATTTCTTTTGTACCAAATAACTAATCTTCTAATAGCTCTGGGCTTGTTAATTTTTTGCGCTGTTTCTTTCCCCATTTATTTACCATCAAAAGGAGCAATATCAACAATTCGTTGGAAAAGATATCCTGTACCCCTTGCTGTCAAAATTAATTCAGGATTTGCTGGATCAGCCTCAAGTTTTGATCTTAATCTTGATATATGAACATCCACGACTCTCGTGTCTACATGTCTCTCGGGGGTATATCCCCAAACTTCTTTCAAAATTTCTCCTCTACTAAATGGCTCTCCTGACCTACTTACCAAAAGCTCTAAGAGACTAAATTCCATTCCAGTTAATCTTATTCTCTCATCGCTTTTAAAAACTTGTCTTCGATTTGTATCAATTTTTATATCCGTCACCAAAATTAATCCTGAATTAGGCATTCCAGGAATTTGTTCTTTGTCGATTCTTCTAAGAACACACCTTATTCTAGCTTCTAATTCCTTTGGGCTGAATGGTTTTACTACATAATCATCAGCCCCCAATTCTAAACCTGTTATCCTATCTGCGACATCTCCTAATGCAGTTAACATAACAATTGGAACATCAGAATCTTTCCTTAATTCTTGACAAACTCCATAACCATCTAACTTTGGCATCATGACGTCAAGCACTACTAAATCAGGTTCATAATCCTTAAATAACTTTAGTGCTTCTTTACCATCACTTGCAGTTACAACTTTGTAGCCAATCATGGAGAGACGTGTCTCCAGAATTCTTCTAATACTTGCCTCGTCATCTGCGACAAGTATAGTTTCTTTAGTTTGACTAGATAGAGCCATTTGTTTCTATTAGCTAATCAGTAAGAGAATTTATTATTAACCTAATCTAACTTGTAGAGGGGCAATATCCCAAACATTCTAGTTCCCTTACTTCATTCAGAAACTTAATGTCTAGCAAATTATCGACTTTTATTTGTCAGAATTGCGGATCTGAAACTTCTCAATACTTTGGAAAATGCCTTAATTGCAACTCATGGAATTCCATTGTTGAAGAAATAAAAAGTAAGAACTCTAAATATCAAGAGAAAAAAAATAGTAAAAAATCTATACCGTTTCATGAGATCTCATCAAAAAAAATATCAAGATTTTCGAGTGGTTTTAGGGAATTCGATCGAGTTCTTGGAGGTGGAATTGTACCTGGATCTATTGTTTTACTCGGAGGAGAACCAGGTATAGGTAAAAGCACATTAGTTCTTCAATCAGCAGGGAAAATATCTCTCAATGAAAAAGTGTTATACATAACTGCAGAAGAATCTCTAGAACAAGTAAAAATTAGATGGGAAAGATTAAATCAAAACAGTATTGATTTAAAAATTTTTGCAGAAACTAATTTATCTCTAATTATTGAAGAGATCAAACTTGTCAATCCAAGTTTCGCAATTATTGATAGTATTCAGGCCATCCATAATCATGAAATGCAAAGTTCTCCAGGATCTGTTTCTCAAGTTAGGGAATGTTCTTCTGAGTTGCAAAATCTAGCCAAAGATAATAATATCGCGCTTCTAATAATTGGTCATGTAACCAAAGATGGTGCTTTAGCTGGCCCTAAAACTCTAGAACATTTAGTTGATACAGTAATAAACTTTGAAGGAGATAAGATTTCATCTCATAGATTACTAAGAAGTATAAAAAATCGATTTGGATCGACCTTTGAAATTGGAATTTTTGAAATGCTTGAAGAGGGTTTACGTGAGATAAAAAACCCAAGTTCAATTTTTACAAATAAAGAAAATATTTCAGGTGTAACAACTACGATTACAAATGAAGGGACTCGACCATTAGCAGTTGATATACAAGCACTGGTAAATAAAACTTTCTACAGTAACCCAAGACGAACTACGACTGGAATTAGCATAAATAGATTACATCAAATTCTTGCTGTCATTGAAAAACACGTAGGGATAAAATTATCTGAGTTTGATTGTTATGTAGCTACTGGTGGAGGTTTTGAAATTAATGATCCCTCATCTGACTTAGGTGTAGCAATATCAATTTTATCGAGTTTGAAAAATATTCCTCCTTTGGCTAGTACCTCATTTATTGGGGAATTGGGTTTGAGCGGCCAAGTTAGAAAATCGAATAACCTCCGGATAAAGATAGAAGAAGCTGTAAGACTAGGAATTAAAAATATCGTAGTGCCAAAACTAGAAGAGGAACTAAATAATAATTTTCAAAAATTAATAAATATTAAAGAGATATCCAATATTAAAGAAGCAGTTGATTATTCTTTATCAAAATAAAAAATCAAAGGTACATATCAATTGAGCTTCTGCCTGAGTTTTTCAACCAATTCTCAATATCTAGATACCCACCTGGATATAACCTAACTGCTTTAGACCAGACTTCAGCAGCTTTATCAAACCAAATATCTCTCTGATCTAAATCACCATTTTGCTCAGCATATCTTCCCCTTTTCTCATAAATTAAACCTATATTTTTGAGGCATGATGGCTGTTTGGGATTTTCTACTAGTGCTTTTTCATAAGTTTCAATAGACAAATCCTCTTCTCCATTACTCATATATATTATTGCCATATTTTTTAAAGTCTCACCCCTATCAATTTTATTTTCTTCAAGCAATAAACTCTCTTTGTAATACTCTAATGCTTCCGAATAATCCCCATTATTTTGTGCGGCTAAGCCATCTCTGTAATAGATATATGCCTTTTTTTCTTTCTCTGCAATAGGCATTATTTTTACAATAGATTCAGCAATTACAGTAAAAGCTTTATCAATAAAATTGTCTCTGTTTTGATTACTAGGCACTGCTCTAAAACTAATAAAATTAATATAGTAATTTAAAAAATAACTATTTAAAAAGTCTATTACATTTATTATTATAATTAAAAAATAGGCAGAGCATTAATTTGCTTCAATCGTGAAAAATATGGAAAGCATTCAATTAAGCATTACAGGAATGAAGTGCGGAGGTTGTGTTAGCACTGTCGAAAAAATATTAAAAAATTCTGATGGTATTGAAAATGTTTCTGTTAACTTACTAACTGAAAGTGCATATTTTGAAATTACCCAGAAGCAGATAGAACTAGAAGCAGTTCTCGAGAATCTAAAAGAAAATGGTTTCCCATCAAAGATTTACATAAATGATTTTTCAAAAAAAATAAATAAGGCAGAATTAGAAAAAAAAAAGAGCTGGAATAATCAATGGAAAAAACTAACTTTTGCTTTATTACTTTTATTATTTTCAGGTTTAGGTCATCTAGCAGAAGGAAGATATATAAATTTTCCGATATTAGGTAATATATTTTTTCACGCTTCATTAGCAACATTAGCTCTTTTCTTTCCTGGCAGAGGAATAATTATTAATGGTTTTAAATCATTTATTAAGAACCGTCCTAATATGGATTCTCTAGTAGCTCTTGGAGTAACTAGCGCATATGTAACAAGTCTTCTATCCTTAATATTTCCTGCCACTGGTTTTCCTTGTTTTTTTAATGAACCAGTTATGCTGTTAGGCTTCATATTGATTGGGCGTTTCTTAGAGGAAAGAGCAAGATACCAAACTGGTTCATCTATTGGAGAGTTATTAGATCTTCAACCTGAAATGGCGAATATCTACACAGAAGATAATCAAATAAAATCAATAAGAGTAAACACTTTAAAACCAAATCAAGAGATTCAAGTTTTTGCTGGAGACAGGGTGCCTGCTGACTGCATTGTTACTCAAGGTAATTCATATATTGATGTTTCACATATCACTGGAGAATCCAAACCTATCGAGGTAAAAGAAGGCGAAAATCTATCTAGTGGGTCTTTAAATCTTAATTCAACTCTTAGACTTAAAGTACAAAAGGTCGGGGGGGATTCTTCTCTTGCGCAACTAGTAAATCTTATTGAGTCTGTAAACGCTAGAAAACCACGCATTCAAAGAATTGCCGATGAAATTGCAGGCAAATTTACTTACTTTGTCCTTATTTTTGCTACCTTAACTTTCTTCTTTTGGTGGAAGGGGGCAAGAAACATTTGGCCAGATTTATTAAGTCATAATCATCAACTCATAACTCACTCAAGCCATACACTTCATAGTTCGCTTGGTAGTAATGCTGAGAATTTTCTTAGTTTAGCAATACAATTGTCAATTGCTGTTTTAGTAATAGCTTGTCCTTGTGCATTAGGTTTAGCCACCCCAACTGTAATAACTGTCGCATCAGGTAAAGCAGCAAAAAAGGGCGTTTTATTTAAAGGCGGGGATAAAATAGAGATGGCTTCAAAAATTAATCACATTATTTTTGACAAGACAGGTACATTAACAAAAGGTAAGCCATTCATCGTTGATTATAAAAATTATGATGATCATTCTTTTTTATTAAGAATAGCTGCCAGCTTAGAAAAGGAAAGCAGACATCCAATAGCAGATGCGTTAATTCAAGAAGCAAAAAAACAAAATTTAAGTTTATTTCCAATAAAAAAAATTATCACTCATTCAGGCCGAGGTATTTCTGGAGAACTTGATTCAATTGATGGACTTATTAATATTGGAAATATTGAATGGCTACTAAGTAAAGGAACAATCATTGATAGTGATGCAAAAAAAGTAATTGAAAATGAAGAGACACAAACGAACACTATTATTGGAGTAAGTATAAAAGATAAGTTATTAGGCTTTATCTTCCTAGGAGATTTACTCAGAGATGATTCAATTAAAACAGTGCAAAATTTAAGAAAAAACAAATTTAAAATTAATATTTTAAGTGGAGATAGGAAACAAACAGTTTTAGCTTTAGCAAAAAAAATTGGTTTTAAAGAAAGTGAAGTCAAATGGGATCTTCTTCCTGAAATGAAGCTAAAGACTATAGAAAATTTAAAAATTGATAATAAAGTAGCAATGATTGGTGATGGTATTAATGATGTCCCAGCCTTAGCATCTTCAGACTTAGGAATTGCGGTGGGGTCAGGAACTCAAATAGCCAAGGCAAATGCAGATGTAGTATTGATGGGAGATCAACTAAATGGATTACCCTACGCTTTAAATCTTGCCAAAAAAACGATAAGAAAAATAAAGCAAAATCTAACATGGGCTTTTGGTTACAACTTACTAGCTATACCTTTAGCAGCCGGCATTTTATTCCCTAAATACGGTATTCTTCTTACTCCCTCAATAGCAGCATTATTGATGGCTATTAGCTCTATTACAGTTGTAATTAATGCTTTATCTTTGGATTAAATGAAAGGAAAATTTATCGTTATTGAGGGTATTGATGGATGTGGTAAGACTACCCAAATAGATGAACTATCTAAATGGCTTCCTAATAGTGGTCTAATAAAGAAAGGGTCTAAATTAATCACAACTAGAGAACCTGGGGGCAGTCTTTTAGGAAAAAAACTTAGAGAACTGATTCTTGATAATAATGATAATAACAAACCTTCATCTCTTGCAGAATTATTGCTTTATTCAGCAGATAGAGCTGAACATGTTTCCAAAATTATTTCACCTGCTTTAAATAACAATGATTGGGTAATAAGTGATAGATTTTCTGATTCCACACTGGCTTATCAAGGTTATGGAAGAAATATAAATTTAGAAATAATTAAAAATATTGAATCTTTTGTTTGTCAAGGAGTATCTCCAGATCTCACTTTCTTCTTAGAAATTTCTCCAGAAGAGAGCTTATTCCGAAGAAAAAATGAAATTCCAGACAGAATAGAATCAGAAGGTATTAGATTTTTAGAAAAAGTAAATGAAGGCTTCAAACTAATTGCCAAACAAAAAAACTGGAAAGTAATATCTGCTTCACAAAATATTAAAACTATTTCTAATCAAATTAAAGAGACTTTGCTAAACAATTTTTCTAAAAAAAATGATTGAGTTTAAAAAAAATAATTTCTTCTTGAATGAAGAAGCCAATACCTTTCTTAAGAACATAATTAAAAACAAATCATTGGCTAATGGTTATATATTTTATGGTGCTGAAGGATTAGGCAAAAAGCAAACTGCTATTCAATTTATAAAAGAGATTTTCAAACAGTCTTCACCAAGCGAAAATGTTGAAGAGAGAATTACAAACAATAACCATCCTGATTTTTTAATTATTGAACCTGATTCTCTTTTTGTAACTAAAAGTTCAGGAAGTTCCGATCTTAAAAAAACAATAAAAAGTGGATCTGAGATTATTAAAATTGCTCAAATACGTAATATCAAAACTTTTCTTAGTCAAAAATCAATAAACTCAGAAAAAAAAATTGTTTTAATTATTGATGCACACCTCTTAAACGAGGCAGCCTCAAATTGCCTTTTAAAAACCTTAGAAGAACCTAGTAACGGCATTTTTATTCTACTAACATCAAAATTAAACCTTCTCTTAGATACGATCATTTCAAGATGTCAAATAGTCAGATTTCGATCTTTTTCTAGTAAACAATTAAAGTCAATTTTGAAAGAATATTTAAATGCTTCGAAATTTAATATTAATACAAAATTAAAATTTGAAGATTTAATAAATGCTGCAAATGGATCTCCAAATCAATTATTGAAAAATATTGAAATTTGGAATGATATTTCAGATGAAATAATAAGTAAATTGGATACTCCAATAAAAAATAGTCTAGATATATTAGAAATATCTAAATTAATATCTGAAAAGTTAGAAATTTTTCAACAGATTTGTTTAGTAAATTTAATTCAAACAATTTGGTGGAGAAAAACAAAAAATATCGGTTTGGTTAAAAAACTTGAAAATTTAAAATACCTCTTAAAAAAAAACATACAACCAAGGTTGGCATGGGAAATAACTTTTTTAAAAATTTCAATGGAAGATATATGAGATTAATCTACTGCAGAATTTATCAAGTTAGGATTTCTTGCTTGAATAAACTCTTGCCTAGCAGTTTCAACTTGGGAACCAATAGGTAACTCGAGACAATATCCAGCACCATAAACAGTTTTTATGTAAATAGGTTTACGAGGATCGGGTTCAAGTTTAGTGCGTAAGTGTCTAATATGAACTCTTATTGTCTCAATATCATCATCTGGTTCATATCCCCATACTTCTTTAAGAATTAATGCTGGTGATACAGTTTGACCGTGTCTCTGCAAAAGACAATGAAGAAGTTCAAATTCAAGATGAGTTAACCTAACAGGAGATTCAAACCATATAGCTTCAAATCTTTCTGGAACAAGAGTTAAAGGGCCATAATTTAATATTTCTTGCTGGTTACTAGAATTTAGTTGTGCTCTGTTGGTTCTTCTTAATAGAGCTTTTATGCGTACATGTAGTTCCTCTAAATCGAATGGTTTAGTAATGTAATCATCTGCTCCAGAATTAAACCCAGTAACTTTGTCTTTAAGACCACCTAACGCAGTTATCATCAAAATTGGAATATTTGATGTTCTTTCATCTCTTCTTAGTCGCTGGCATAAAGTTAAACCATCAACACTTGGTAACATTAAATCTAAAAGTATTAAATCTGGTGAATATTGAAGAGCTAATGCTTGTCCTTTAATTCCATCTTCAGCTTTTTGAACATCGAAACCAGAATGCTCTAAATGCTTAGCCACCAAATCACGCATATCACGATCGTCTTCAATTAAGAGGATTGAAATTTTCATATTTATGAACTATTAAATTAAAATTAAGTTTTGGTAATATGATTCTCTCAAGAATTTATAAAGATTGCTGAATTAGTGTAAACAATTTTATCAATTAGGTTTATCAAATAAATTAGTGGTAGCAATGAATTAGATAGAAATTATAAATTTTAAAAAAATTGAAATTTTAGAATTTCTTCCGATTCTATTTACTTTTTCTTAATAATCAAAGGATTTTACAAACAAAAATAGTTCAAAATGAAAGAATATGAAATTAAAAATTAAATGAAGATTTTCAGTTTTCAAATTAAGTATTAACTAAGTTTAAAGTTTTAAATTTCTCCAGAATGTTTAAATTAATAATTTTGTATATATTAAAGCAAATTTAAGTATTTATGAAAAAGAAGTCACTTATCTTTTCTGATTTATCAAAAAAACAACTAGAAAATCTTAAAGAACTTTATATTCAAAAAAAAGTTGAATCGATGAGTCATCAAGAACTTAAACAATATGTATTAGAAATTATTTCTCATCAAATAAACGATACTATTGGCAAAGAAGAGGAAATGGAAGCATGGAAAGAAATGTCAGATTTTTTTGGAGAACAATTTGAAATCATTATCTTAGAAATACAAACAAAATACATTGACGACAAAAACGTAATTAAAACAGAAATAGATTCTCAGAAGCAAAGAATAGAACTACTTGAAAGGAATAATTTGGATCAAGAAAAAAAGGATATGTGGGATGACTAAAGTTTTCTGAATGGTGTAGCAATTCAAACGATATAAATAAAAATATATCTCAATTTTAAAAATTGAAAAAAATTATAAAGCTTATTTTTTTTCATTTTTGTGGAGAATTGTGCAAATGTTCTAATTACTGTTCTTAAAAAATATCTTTTTATTTAATAAAGCACTTTAAATATGATTAGTATTATTGTTCTAATTACTGTTCTTAATAGTATATCAAATATACTCAATTATAAAGTCGCCTAACCACTATTTGACAAAAAAGGGCGAAGAAAAAAAGCCACCTTTTTAAGGTGACTTTGGTCAATTATTGGGATTTATAAACTCCCCGGGCGGGATTCGAACCTGCGACCAATCGATTAACAGTCGATCGCTCTACCGCTGAGCTACCGAGGAATATAAAATGAATTTAGCTCTTTAAAGTACCTTATGACAAGTACAGAATTAATTATATTGAAATTTTGATGGTTCTTGCCAACTAGATAAAAAACCATTTTTCAACTCCGCTACTGCATCAGCATAAGTTAATTCTTCGTAACGATGAGTAATCCACAAAGCTGATAAAGGTTTTTTATGGTCACTTGTAAGATTTTTAATAGTTTGCAAAACTTTTAATTGGCTGTTTTGATCAAGTAACGCTGTAGGCTCATCTAAAAGAATAAAATTTCTATTACTAATCAGAGCGCATGCAATAGTTAAGCGTTGTTTTTGCCCACCGCTCAATGTATGAACTGGCCTTTTTTCAAAACCAGTCATTCCTACCTGATCAAGCACATATTCAATTTTTTTATTAATTTCATTTTTACTTATATTTTGATTAATATTAAGCAGAAGTTCACTCCTGCAATTTGGCATCAATATTTGATGATCAGGGTTTTGAAACACCATGCCAATATTTGCTCTAGCGTCAATGAAACCATTTTGGGGTTTGATTATTCCATTAATTAATTTTAAAAGAGTACTTTTTCCGCTTCCGTTTTTACCCACAACCATCCAAAAACCTGGTTTTTTTATTGAGAAGTTACATTTAAATATTAAATTTTCATTTTTTTCAGTATACGAAAAAGAAACATCTTCGAATTTAATATGAGGTATTTCATTTTCAAGGGAATCTCGCATTAATTCTATCAATCTATGTTGAGAGAAAATCCTGGTCTTTTAGCTCCTCCTGCTACTGACGATTTTTCATATATCTGAACAGAAATGATTTCTTTAGCTCTTACAGCAATTAATTTATCTTGCACTTTTTCACACCTTAATTCGATCAAGTTTGAGGATTCTAAAGTTTCATTCATAGAACTTTTTATTTCATCATAAATTCGTTTAACATCATCAAATTCTTTCTTCTGAATTGAGAGTGGGAAAGGTGAATATCTCAGACTTAGTTCCAACGAATACATAATGAAAATAAAAGCTATCTATCTAATTTTACTAAATTTTTTTCCGCAGGAAGTTATTTAGATTAAATTCTTTTGAGAAAATTATATAAAAGATCTTTAAATCCAATTAATATAGATGTAGGAGATTTTATTTTGCATTTTAAAAAATCATTTCATGGATATAGCAAATGATATAACTTCTCTAGTTGGAAATACTCCATTAGTTAAATTAAATCGAATCAGAAATTATTTTGATTGTTATCCAGAAATAATTGCCAAGCTAGAAAGTTTTAATCCATCAGCCTCCGTTAAGGATAGGATCGCTTATTCAATGTTATGTAAAGCTGAAGAAGAAGGGGTGATAACACCAGATAAAACAACGTTAATTGAAGCAACTAGTGGTAATACTGGAATCGCATTAGCAATGGTTGCTGCAGCAAAAGGCTATAAATTGATATTAACTATGCCGGATACTATGAGTATTGAGAGAAGGGCAATGTTGAGAGCATATGGAGCTGAACTACAGCTAACACCGGGGAAAGAAGGAATGAAAGGAGCTTTAGATTTAGCCAATGAGTTGTCTTCAACAATTGCAAATAGCTATCAATTTAATCAGTTTGAAAACTTTGCTAATCCAGATATTCATGAAAGAACAACGGCCCAAGAAATATGGTCCCAATCCAATAACAATTTAGATGGACTAGTTACAGGAGTAGGCACCGGAGGAACAATTACTGGTTGTGCACGTTTTTTGAAAAAAGTTAATCCAAATTGCAAAATTTATGCCGTAGAGCCCAAAAAAAGTGCTGTGATTTCAGGAGAAAACGCAGGATCTCATTCGATTCAAGGCATTGGAGCGGGTTTCGTACCGAAAGTACTTAATACTAAATTAATTGATGAAATTATAAAAATAGATGACGATGAAGCATTTTATTATGGGCGTTTATTAGCTCGATTGGAAGGTCTTTTATCTGGCATCAGCAGCGGTGCAGCACTAGCAGCAACTATAAAAATAGGTAAAAGAAAAGAACTAATCAATAAAAGATTGATAGTTATTCTTCCAAGTTTTGGAGAAAGATATTTATCAACAGCAATGTTTGAATCTAATACTTCAGTTCAAGCCAGAAAAGATGGTTATCTTTAATGCATAATTTATAAAAATGGCAAAAAATTTATATGAAGAATTAGGTCTCAAAAAAAGTGCAACAAGAAGTGAAATTAAATCTTCATATCGCTCTTTAGTTAAGCAACATCATCCTGACGCAGGCGGCAAGAAAGAACGATTTCTTGCAATACAACATGCCTGGGAAATTCTAAATGACCCTATAAAAAAGAAGCAATACGATAGCAGTTTTTCTCCCAGTTCATCATATGATTCATTAAATGAAAATTGGGAAGAGAAATTTAATTCTAAAAAATATAGTTCTTCAATTAAGGACAAAGAAGTTGAAACATGGATTAAAGAAATTTATAGTCCGATTAATAGATTAATTAGTCAAATAATTAAACCTTTGAATAACGAAATAAGAGAACTATCTGCTGATCCATATGATGACCAATTAATGGAAAATTTTTGCAGTTACATAATTCTTTCACAAAAGAAAATAGAAAAAGTTGAAAAAATTTATAATAAAAAAATAGTCCCAAAGTCTATTTCAGCTTTAGGCCTCGATCTTTATCATTGTTTTTCACAAGTTAAAGATGCGCTATCAGAATTTAATAGATATACACAAGGATACGTAGATAATTACTTATTTGATGGCAAAGAAATGATCAAAGAAGCAAAAAGAATCCAATCAAAGATGTCTACAGAGAAAAAAAATAAAAACTTTTAGATATAAAAATTTTATTGAGTATATTCTTTAAGTTGATCTATTTTCAACCAAACATCTGGAACAGGTCTGCGCCATCGAACCTGAGCATATTCGTCTTTGACTGAAAGAATCTCTCCAGGACCTTCAAAGACATAATTAGGTAGATCATTATCACTAGCTAAAGCCTCGATACTTTTTATATAATTTTCTTTGTCGACAAAAACTAAACTTCCTTTCTTGAGAGGTTTCTTTGGAATAGAATCTGTCATAATAAATTCAACAAAGTTATTTGAGATTTATTATACAAAAACTTGTTTGAAAAATATTTAAAAAAATTTATACCGGAATAATAATTACAAACTTCCAAAAAATTTAATAGCCTTAAACGATAAACATTTACATGATATGCGTCTTTTACTACTTGGCTGCACTGGATTTGTTGGTAAAGAATTAGTACCAACACTACTCAATGAAAATCACGAAATATACATCGTAAGTAGAAAACCTATAAGTAAATTAAAGATTGATTTAGATTTCAACAAGTTTAAATTTTTTCAAATAGATTTATCAAAAGAAAAAAACTGGAATAACGAAAATCTTCTAAATATCTTAAGAGAGACAGATGGAATTATTAACTTGATGGGAGAACCCATAGCAGAAAAAAAATGGACTTCTGAACAAAAACAGGAGATCGAAAATAGTCGTATTAACACTACGAAATTTATGATGAAAACCCTTAAAGACTTCAAAATCAAACCTAAAGTCATTATAAATGGATCAGCAATAGGTTATTACGGTACAAGTTTGTCTGGTGAATTCACTGAAAATAGTATTGGAGGAAAAGACTTTCTAGCTAATCTTTGCAAAAAGTGGGAAGCTGTCGCTGCTGAAAAACCATTTTTCTCAAGGTTAGTTATTTTTAGAATTGGAATTGTTTTAGAAGCAGATGGAGGAGCATTAGGAAAAATGCTACCTATATTTAAAGTTGGATTAGGTGGACCAATTGGAGATGGTAAGCAATGGATGAGTTGGATTCATAGAAGTGATTTATGTGCATTAATTTCTCAAGCATTAGTTGATAAAAAGTATTCGGGAGTATTTAATGCTGTTGCACCAAATCCAGTATTAATGAGAGACTTTTCTCAAACTTTAGGAAAATGTCTAAATAGACCTAATTTACTTCCAGTGCCTGGAGCGGTTTTAAAAATATTATTAGGAGATGGAGCAAAAGTTGTCTTAGAAGGACAAAAAGTAATAAGCAGTAAACTCAAAAATTATGCTTTTAAATATCCTCTTCTTGAGAAAGCAATTTACGCGTCCACCAAGAATTAATACCGTTTACCAAAGCACCAATAATAAGAATTGTTATCAATGGGACTACAAGAGGATTCCAAACTATTTGAATAAAATTAATAAAAATTAATATCCCATTTAATTGCATAATGATTGCAAAAATAAAAAATATTGCAAAAAAAATTACTGTAAATAAATTTATTAATAACAAATTATCGATAATTCGTTTTAACTTATTTTGATTATTTTCCTTAGTCATTTTTTATAACAATATTCATATCATCAACCATATTAAGACAAGATTTGTTTTCACCCAGTCTTTTTTTACCATTTTCATTACATGAAATCATAAATTTCTTATTAAGCTGTATTAGATATATTACTTTTATGATCAATTTTATTGTCTGATTTATTTGATCATTCTTATCTTTGTAATTACTTGCACAAAAAACATATTTTCCAAGCAAACGTCTCTGCGCTTCTGCAAAAGTTTTTGTAAATTGTGGTCCTTTACCTTCAATCTGAATAACCGGTTTTCCTAATCCAATCGCTTGCTCTGCTGCTGTTCCTGCCATGCAGATACAGCATCTACTTTTCAATAATATTTCATCAAAATTATTCCAATATATATTCACTTCTAAAAATTTATATTGGAATTTCAAGAGATTATTATCTTTTATGTTTTCAAGTTTTAACCATCCTCTTTTTTGAAATATCTCCTTTATTTTTAATGAACATACAGCATTAACTATTGCAAAATTAAAGTTAATTTTTTGAAAATATCTTAAATCTGATAATGCTTCTAAAACCTCTAAAATCAAAACAAAATTATCTAAGATCTCAGGGAATCTACTTCCTGGAAATAATCCAATACTAAATCCAGATTTCTTTAATTCTTTGTTTCCTGGGAAAAACTTATCCATAAATGGATTGCCTAAAAAAGACACTTTCTTTTTTAATTGCAAAGTTAAATCATTAGCTGTAAGGGAATCTCTCGAATATATTTTTTTTGCTTTTTGTGAGAGCAAGAAAAATTTAGAAGGCCATGGTAATTTCAACTTCCCTTCATAATGGCTGGAATAAGCAACTAGATATGTAAAAAAATCTTTCTTGCAAACCCATGCAAAAAAAACTGGCACAATATCGCCAACTACAAAAAAATAATCATATTTTTTTCTTATTTTAAAAGTTAAATACAATCTTTTTAGAAGATAAAATATTTCTCCTCCTAATATCTCAGTAAGTCTTCCCTTAAAAGAATTGTAACCAATTCCTCCAGTTCTAAATTCCTTGGTTTTACCGATAATCTTAATTTTTTCTTTTTCGTAATGATTTCCCATACCAACAATTGGCAAAGCATGAACAGAATAACCACTTTTTACGAATTGTTTAGCTATTAGACTGCCAGATAGATCTTCTCCATGCCCATTACTTAAAATTAAAATCTTAAACAATTTAAAATTCCAACCATTTTTTTACTTTGGTTAACTCAGGCCAATCTGGATATCTACTTAATCCGTCTTCAACAGATTCTTTCAACTCACTTTTCACATCTGGCATCATCATAGACATTTTTTTTATTAACTCAATATGATCTCTAACACCTTTATTATTAGTAGCCAAAAGAGCTAAAGACAAATTCATTCTTGCTTGTGGATCTTGCTGATTTAATCGAACAGCTTGTCTGGCAGCTGACAAAGCTTCTTCATTATTGTTCAAAAGTAATTGAAGCCATGATAAACAAGTCCAAGCAGCAAAATGATTTGGAATTTGCTGTATAATTTTTTGAAAATCTTGAACGATTGGAATTAAATCTTGCCCTGCTTTATACCTTGATAAAGCTGCATTAAAATCCTCTTCGATGGGATTAATTTCGTTATTCATTATTTTTTAAACTGCAAAAGAGCTTCCACAACCGCAAGTTTGAGAGGCATTGGGATTTACAAAATTAAAGCCACCTCCAATTAATTCCTTACTAAAATCTAACTGCATTCCATAAATATATAAAAGACTTTTAGGATCACAAACAACTTGAAAACTTTGATCAGCTTTTAATGAATAATCATAAACTTTATCATCGGGATTTATTTCATCTATTCCTATAAAATCCATTGTATAACTCATCCCACTACAACCGCCAGATCTTACTCCTACCCTTAGTGCTTTTTTATCACTTTGGCCCTTCAATAAATTTGAAATTTGTTCTATAGCATCATTCGTAATTAAGATACCTTTGCCATCATCAGAATTTTTAATTTCCTTTTTAACTTCTACATTTTCCATAAACAAGGGATTCCTACTATTTATAATATAAAAACTTAATTGATAGGATGCATAGAACAAACATTATCCAAACTTGATTTGTTATAATTCTAAGAAAAAGTGAAAATTGCAATAGTTGGTTCGGGATTAGCTGGTCTTACAGCAGCAGTCAATTTAGTTGATGAAGGCCACGAAGTAGAAATTTACGAGAGCAGGTCATTTTGGGGAGGTAAAGTAGGAAGTTGGGAAGATAAGGATGGCAACCACATAGAAATGGGTTTACATGTATTTTTTTACAATTATGCAAATCTTTTTAAATTAATGAAAAAAGTGGGAGCTCTAGACAATTTACTCCCGAAAGATCATACTCATCTATTTATCAATAATGGTGGTAATTTAAAATCGTTAGACTTCAGATTCCCTTTAGGTGCTCCATTTAACGGACTTAAAGCTTTTTTTACCACCGAACAACTTACTTGGGTAGATAAGTTCAGAAATGCCTTAGCTTTAGGGACAAGTCCAATTGTTAGAGGATTGATAGATTATGAAGGTGCAATGAAAATAATTAGAGATCTAGATAGAATTAGTTTTAAAGAATGGTTTTTAAACCATGGTGGAAGTGAAAAAAGTTTAGAAAGAATGTGGGATCCTATTGCATATGCATTAGGTTTTATTAATTGCAAAGATATTTCAGCAAGATGCATGCTAACTATATTCATGATGTTTGCTTCAAAAACTGAAGCCTCAAAGCTTAATCTTTTAAAAGGTTCCCCACATAAGTGGTTAACGCAACCTATCGTCGACTACATCACAAACAAAGGAGCAAAAATACATCTTAACCATAGGGTAGAAGAAATAATTTATGAAAAGGAATCTTCCTCTTATTCAGTAAATCAATTAAAAATATCTTCTCCTGAAGGAATTAAGGCAGTGTTTGCAGATAAATTTCTAGCTGCCTGTGATGTTCCTGGAATAAAAAAAATAATTCCAAAAGAATGGTATCAACTTAAAGAATTTGAAGGTTTAAAAAAACTTAGAGCTGTAGCTGTTGCCACTATCCAATTAAGATATAACGGTTGGGTTACTGAATTACAAAAAGATAATACTGGAAACGAACCAATTGGACTAGATAACCTTCTTTATTCTGCTGATGCCTCTTTCAGTTGTTTTGCTGATTTAGCACTAGCAAGTCCAGCAGACTATAGAAAAAAAGATATGGGATCGCTTCTCCAATGTGTTTTAACTCCTGGCGATAGATGGATGGGAAGATCCACAGAAAGAATTACAAAAGAAATTGATAAAGAGGTTCGTCGTCTATTCCCATCCTCAAAAAACCTTAAATTGCTTTGGAGTAACGTGGTACAAATTCCACAATCACTCTATAGAGAAGCTCCCGGTATGGAACCTTTCAGACCTGATCAAAAAACATCTATATCTAATTTCTTTATGGCTGGTAGTTATACAAAACAAGATTATATAGACTCTATGGAGGGAGCGACAATGAGTGGTCATTTAGCTGCCGCTGCAATTTTAGAGAAGAAAGCCGAATTAGCAAAAAATCTTGCAGTGAGTTAATTAATGGGTACTTGGCTAAAACATGACGTAATAACAGTTGTTAATGCGCCTATTGAAAATGTATGGGACACATGGAGCGATTTAGACTCAATGTCACTTTGGATGAGCTGGATTGAATCTGTAAAAACAGTTGACGAAGAAACTAATACGTTACCAGATTTAACAGAATGGACTTTAGCTGCAAATGGCTTTAGGTTTAAATGGAAAGCTCAAATTACAGAAAGGGTTGAAAAAAGCAAACTTAAATGGAAATCAATAGGAGGTTTACCAACTGAGGGATCAGTAGTTTTCGAAAGTAAAACTGATCAAATCACAACGGTAAATTTAGCAATAACTTATGAACTACCAAAAATGATTGCTCGGTTTATGGAAGAAAACATTTTAGGAAAAATAGTTACAAACGAATTACAGGCCAATATTGATAGATTCAAAGATTTAGTTGAAAAGAACTATACAAAAAACTTTTCTAATTAAAAATATTAATTGCTTCATCTAGTAGTCCTTCAAAAGTATATTTTTGTGCCTGACTATCAACTCTTCCAAAAATCTTATTACATATTTTTGTTGTCTGAGGTCCAATAGTTAATAACTTAATTTGATAAAAATACTCTAACCATTGTTTACCAAGTTTTTTTTCTAGTAAAAAGGCAGTATTTACTACAGTTTTACCGCTTGAGAAAATAATTGCATCGACTTTTCGATTAGAAATAATATCAATTGTTTCTTCCGGAATTGATTCAGGACATCTAGTTTCATATGCAGCAACCTCAAATACACGAGAACCAGCCTTTCTAAATTGATCTGCAATTAAATCCCTACCACCTGTTTGAACTCTTGGTACAAAAACTCGAAGTCCATAACCAGATACTGGGAAATTATCAATTAAACTTTCAGCAACAAATTCTGGAGGCATGAAATCAGCCTTAATCCCAAAATCATCAAGAGTTTTTGAGGTTTTTTCTCCGACAACGGCGATTTTTGTTTTTTTAGAACATTCTTTTAATGAACTATTAAAGTATCTAAGTCTTTTATCCACAAATTTGATCCCATTACTACTGGAAAAAATAATCCAATGAAAATCATTTATTTGATTTAATACTTCATCAAGTGGATTCAAATCATCAGGATCAGTAATACTTATTGCAGGTAAATCAAATACATTAGCGCCTTTGCTTATGAATATCTTTTTTATATCCAATATCCCTTCTTTTGATCGAGTAATTATTATATTTCTTTGATCAAGGGGTAGATCAACTTTTGGCATCCTTGTCCTCAACATTATGATTTTGATTTTGATTTTTTAATTCACCGAGAAGTTTCAAGACTGATAACCCTTTTTCAAGAACAACATCGTCTTTAAAAATTATCTCTGGAACTCTTCTCATCTCAATTCTTTTTCCTAAACTATGCCTTATAGAGCTTTTTGCAGTATTCAAGTTTGATAAAATTTCTTTCCTCACTTTCTCTTGAGCAGTTGAAGTTATATAAATTTTACAGTGTTGCAAATCACCTGATAAATCAATCTTAGAAATATTGACGAAATGATCTCTAATAAGATCATTTTCTAAATCATTCTGCAAAATAAGAGTTATTTCTTTCTTCAAAAGAGAAGAAACTTTTGCAAGACGGTAATTATTTGGCATTATGGTTGTAAATTTATTGGGTTTGTCATCGCTTGCAAGACAAAATAAACAGTTATGAAAGCACTTAAGACAGAAGATATCAAACCTACTATTGTGAGTGGATTTGATCTATTCTTGAATAAAGGTTCAAGCAAAGCAACAAGTCCCCCAACAATGATAGATATCAAATACTTTGGATATCTCGCAACATTAGAGAAAAATTCGCCCATCAGCTCCACAAATAGATTACTTTTTTAGCTAAGTTTTAACAAACATTAAACAGCATGATTACATTATATCAATTTAGGCATAGTGCTTTTTGTTTAAAAACAAGAATGGCTCTTCATGCAAAAAAACTACAATATCGAGTTGAAGAAGTGACACCTGGAATAGGCCAATTTGAAATCTTTAAATTATCAGGGCAAAAACAAGTACCTGTAATAGTCGATAGTAATGATCAAGTTATTAATGACTCTTCAACTATTTGCGAATACATAGATAAAAAGAATGAAAACAATCCACTTTTTCCGGAGGATCCAATATTATTTGCACAATGCAAACTAATTGAAGACTGGGCAGATACTACAATGGCAACAACTTGTAGAAAAGCTTTAATAAAATCTGCAATAGAAAATCCACAGCTAAGAACTGCATTACTTCCAGATGAAATACCTTCTTCAGTTAAAAGTATTGTTGATAAATTACCTTTTGAAAATCTTAGTAAAATTTCTAATGTAGTTTTGTCTTCTAAAGAAAATTTAGAACTCCAAAAATTACTGGAAGCTTTATCAAAATCCTTGATCAACAAGAAATATTTAGTTGGTGATAGTTTATCAATTGCAGATATTTCAATTGCTGCTCAATTATCCCTTATTAAATTTCCAAAATCTGCAGGACCAATTCTTTCAGGTGAGGGGAGCCAAGAATACATAAACAACCCTTATTTAGAAAATCTTTTCATTTGGAGGAACAACTTAGAAGAATATCTTTTTAGTGCTAACTCTCAATAAATTCAAACTTCAATTTATATTTATTTGTTTTGATAGCATGAATAGAAGGATCACCAACTTTTGAGCCATAAGAAGCAACATATTGCACTCCACAAATTGATGGTTTGATTGAATTATCAACTTCCAAAATTTCTTCGGAACATTTTTGAAATTTACTAATGGTCTCTACCTGATTAATACGTGACGCACCTGGCTTATGTGCTGTTTGTATAACTAGCTCATCTGCGAAAAAAATATCATTATCTTGGATCTGATTTCTCCCTGTAATTCTTGAATCAATATAAAAATCATCTTTTAAATAAGTAATTTGATTATTAATAGATTGAGGATCATTTACAACCTTGATTAAGGTTTCACCAAATATTGCTTTTCCAATAGATTCAGAATTTTTTGCACGATTACCAACGATTAAATCTGAATCATTCTTAAAGAAATTTACTTTATAAATAACTGGCTCTTCTGAATCATTAACTATATCTTGAGAAGTAACAAGCCAATCCCCCTCGAACCATTTAGGATAAATTAAATCCTTAGAAGTATCCGATAATTTAAAATTTGGCAAATATAATTCTGGCCATTGATTTACACGATTTTCCAAAAACTCTCGTACGTTAGAATCTACTAGAGCAAAAGAACTTTCTAAAAAAATTCCTTGAAAAATCAAGAAAAGAATTAATCCAAGAAGAATTTTCATCATGTCAAATCCACTAATAAGAGCATCAGATCATTATGTATTATTAGAGCCAGATTCAAAGGAAAAAATTGTATCAAAGCAAGAAGCAATTTTATGGTTAAAGAATTGGCTTAGTAAGACAGAAACACAAACAATATATCAAAATATAGAAGATCCTGATCAGGATTTTTTTGAAGAATTATTGGAAAGCACTTATGAATTAGAAATAAAATTAGGATATGTTATCAAATGGTTTGCGGTAAGAATTGAACCAGATTAACTGATTATTTCTTTATGAATTGCATTAATTATTTTCATAGCAACTTCTTCAATGTTTTCTTTTTTTACTTGAATTCTTAAATCTGCTTGAGAATACAAATTTTCTCTAGATTGAAAAATGTTCATATATAGATCATTTAGATTCTTTCCCTGAAGAAGGGGCCTATTTTCAATTTCATTTTTCAATCTTTCAATTGCTATATCTTTGTCGAGATCTATCCAAGCAATTATTCCCTGTCTTAAAATTCCCCAGTTTTCCGATTTGGTAACTATTCCTCCCCCAGTTGAGATTACTAATGAAGGAATTTTGATAGTTTCTTTAAGACAGTTTGCTTCTAATTCACGGAAATTATCTTCTCCTTCATCTTTAAAAATTTGATTGATAGATTTTTTTGCCAACTTCTCTATTAATGAATCTAAATCAATGTATTTATACTTCAATAATTCAGCCAGCTTCAAACCAGTTTGTGACTTACCCGAACCCATCATTCCTATTAAAAATATGCTTCTGCCCTTAATAGCATGAACTGTTTTTTCGATAATGGATTGTTCCATAAAGACAAAAGCGTATTTAAAACCTTAAGATAGTATTATCGCAGAAAGGTATGACTTCTACACAATCCAAACCATCTCATGGAAAAGGACGTGAATGCGTCATAACTCGACGTGCCTGCTTTAGTTCTAGTCACCGTTATTGGCTCCCTGAAAAAAGCCCAGAAGAAAATTTATCTCTTTTTGGAAAGTGCAGTATTGCACCAGGTCATGGTCATAATTATGAACTTATTGTTTCAATGGGTGGAGAACTAGACTCTGATGGAATGGTACTTAATCTCTCTGATGTAAAACACTCTATTAAAGATAAGGTTACTGGACAATTAGATTTTCGTTTTTTAAATGATGTCTGGCCTGAATTTAATGTTAATAATCAAGGAGGTATACTTCCCACAACTGAAGCATTAGTAAAGGTCATTTGGAGTCGTCTGAAGGATGATTTACCTCTCACAAGTCTAAGACTTTATGAAAACCCAAATTTATGGGCAGATTATTTTGGAAAAAACATGGAAGCATTTTTAACAGTACAAACTCATTTTGCAGCGGCTCACAGACTTGCAAAAGAAGAGATATCCTTTGATGAAAATAAAAAAATCTATGGGAAATGTGCCAGAGTTAATGGACATGGTCATAACTATCTTGTTGATATAACTGTAAAAGGAGACATTGATAAAAGAACAGGAATGGTTTGCGACTTATCTGCCCTCCAAAAGATAATTAATGATTTAGTTGTTGAACAACTAGATCATACTTTTCTTAATAAAGACATCGAATTTTTCCATAATTGTGTTCCAACTGCTGAAAATATAGCTTTATATATTTCTGATATTCTTAAAAAACCAATACATAATCTTGGTGCAACATTACATAAAATAAGACTCCAGGAGAGTCCAAATAATGCTGCAGAAATTTATGTTGATCAAAAGTTAACCAATTCGTTGAAGTTGAAATTGGAAAATAGTTTAGTCACGCAAACTTGAATATCCCAAGAGTAATAATTGTTATAGCATCAAGTCTTGATGGGAGAATTGCATTTCCTAGAGGTGGAGAATCGCATCTCGGAAGCGATGAAGATAAAAAAATATTAAATCAAAACTTATCAATGGTTGACGCCACCATTTTTGGTTTAGGTACTTTAATAGCTCATCAATCAACTTACCTAGTTAAAAATCTCAGTGATAATGACGAAGTAAATATATCAAAAAGCCAACCAATTTCTATAGTTGCTTCTAATAGCAAAAAATTTAACAGTAATTGGAAATACTTTAGTCAACCAATTAGAAGATGGCTAATAAGCTCAAGTAAAGTTGATAATTCGTCGAATAATAAATTCGAGAAAAAACTCTTTTTCGAAGATTCATGGAAAAAAACTTTAATTTCACTTAAACAACAAGGGATAAATGATTTAGCTCTGCTAGGAGGTGCAAAACTTATAAATTCATTCATAAAAGAGGATCTAATAACAGATATAAAAATTACAATAATTCCACGTATTATTGGAGGTAGATATACATGGATCCCTCCAGAACAAACAAATGCGATTTTTAATCTCAAAAGGCTATGGGAAATAAAATCAATTAAAAATTTAATGAATAATGAAATCCATGTTCATTACAAAAAGATTTGAAATAGTTTCAATAATAAATGAACCAAAAAATACATAAAGTTGAAGTCAAATTGTCAATTAAGGAAATCTCCAAGGAGATATGGAATGAATTAGCAAATGAAATTAATAATCCATTTTATGAATGGACTTGGATAAAAAACCTTGAGATGTCTAAAAGTGTTTCAAGAGAAACTGGTTGGCAGCCTCTATATTTTGTTGCTTATAAAAATGAAGAAATATTAGGAATTGCACCACTTTTTTTAAAAAATCATAGCTATGGAGAATTCATTTTTGACCAATCATTTGCAAGATTAGCTAAGGAGCTGAACTTAAATTATTACCCTAAATTAATTGGAATGAGTCCTTACAGTCCTGTAAATGGATATCAATTTCTTTATAAAAAAAATAAAGACAAGAAAGAAATTACAAATTTACTTATAAACCATATCGAAAGTTTTGCGATTACAAACAAAATCCTAAGTTGTAATTTTTTATATATTGATGAAAGCTGGGGAGACCATCTTAAATCTTTGGGATACTATGAATGGATAAACTCCAGCAGCGAATGGAGGAGTAATGGAGAAAAAACATTTGACGATTTTCTATGTAGATTTAACTCCAATCAGAGAAAAAATATAAAAAAAGAGAGGAAATCAATTACTAAACAAGACATTAAAGTAGAAATTTTTAATGAAAATGATATCAACCTAGTAATCCTCAAAAAAATGCATAATTTTTATGAACAGCATTGTTCGAGGTGGGGAGTTTGGGGAAGTAAATATCTAACATCTACATTTTTCGAAACACTGGTTGATAATAAAAAAAATCTTTTACTTTTTAGTGCATCAAAACATGATTCAAATGAAATTTTTGCTATGTCGATGTGTGTTAAAAATCAAAACAACTTATGGGGTAGATATTGGGGTAGTCAAAGAGAAATATCTAATTTACATTTTGAATTATGCTATTACCAGCCAATTGAATGGGCAATAAAAAATAGTATCCATTTTTTTGATCCTGGAGCGGGTGGTAAACATAAAAGACGGAGAGGTTTTTTTGCAAAAAGCACCATTAGCATGCATAAGTGGTTTGACAAAAATATGGAAAATATAATTTATCCTTGGCTAAATGAAGTGAATAAACAAACCGAGATGGAAATTGAATTTGAAAATAAATCTATACCCTTTAAATAAAAAATTATTCGTCTTTACCAAAGATTATATTAGTAATATAGTGTTTTATTAACTTCTAAGAATGGATTCTAAGAAAAGTTTCGATGAAAAAACAATGATTGATAATAACCTATCCAACCGATATATAGATTTAGATCCAAACGGTTATTTTATTATCAAAGTAGATTTAGAAGAAAATAATATAATTTTAGAGCACTTTCTAAATAATATTAATGATGACGGATATGCGCTTGACCCAGAAACAAATGAACCAATTAAATGCGACTCTCAAAATAAAAGAGTTAGTAATGAAGTTTTTAAAGGTATTAGTGCGAAACAACTTGGAATAATGATCACTGAGGAAAGAAATGACTTAATAACCAGATTCGACCATGCCCTATATTTAGGCAGGGAACTACAAAAAGCAGAAGAATGTTTATGCAAAAGATTACCATATATCCAAGATTAAGAAATTAAACGAAAAAATCTAATCTTTTCATCTAATGTTAAATTAAATAAAAATAAAAAAATTAATGAATATCATTTTCTATTTTGCATTTATTGGTTTTGGTTTTGGAGCTGCTTTCGCATTAGATAAGCTCTTAAGAGCAGTTAAATTAATTTAAAAAAACTATAAAATTTTAATAGTCTCTCCATACAAATCATATTCATCCGCAAAAGAAATATTTGCTTCAACAAATTTACCAATATAATTTTTCAAATCAATTTTATCCTTAACAGATAAAATTACTGTTCCGTCAATTTCAGGGGCGAAATTATAGGACCGACCTATTAATTCGTTATTATCTGATATTTTTTCTACCAAAATCTTCATTTTTGAACCAACATATGACTGATTTTTATCAGTGGAAATATTTTGTTGAACTGAAATAACGTTATCTTTTCTTGCCTCTGCAACCTCTATGGAAACTTTATTTGGCAGATGAAAAGCTGCAGTTCCTTCCTCAGGAGAAAAAATAAACACTCCCACATGATCAAATTTGTGCCTATCCAAAAATTCGAGAAGATGTTCAAAATGTTCTTTTTTTTCTCCCGGGAATCCAACAATGAGACTAGTTCTTAATACAGCAGATGGAATTTCTTCTCTAATTTTCTCCAAAATTGATTCATTCAAAGAAGCCTGCCAAGGTCTATTCATACTCTTCAATACATCTGGATGACTATGCTGAAGTGGTAAATCAAAGTAAGGCACTATATTCTTTGAATCTTTGAAAGCTCTAATAACTTCATCAGTTAAACCCGTTGGATAAGCATAATGTATCCTTATCCAAGGAATTGGAACTTTAGAAAGCTCATTCAAAAGTTTGGCTAATGATGGTTTTCCATAAATATCTTGACCATAATTAGTTGTTATTTGACTGATTAAAATGATTTCTTGAATACCCTGTTTTGCAAGACTTTTGGCTTCTGAAACTATAGATTCTATCGTTCTACTTCTTTGAGGACCTCTCAACTTAGGAATAATACAAAAAGCGCAATTATAGTTGCAGCCTTCAGCAATGCGAAGATAAGCAACAAATTTATTTTTATCTACAAAACGAGGTATTTCCTCATCTGCAATAAATTCCGGTATTTTTGAAACTTCATTAACGATTTCCCCTTTTTCTACTCTGTCTAAAACCTTAGCTATCTTTTGATAATCTCCTGTTCCAACCAAACCTTTTATTTCAGGAATTTCTTTTATAAGCTCATCTTTAAAATGCTGAGCCATACAACCTGCAACAATTACTTCCTTTCCTTGATTTGTATATTCTAGAATTTTTCTAATAGATTCTTCTCTAGCTGTTTCAATAAAACTGCAAGTATTTACAACAACAATATTTGCATCATTTATATTGCTATCAACTTCATAACCCTCTTTATCTAATAAGCCTTGCATATGTTCAGTATCAACAAGATTTTTCTCACAACCAACATGGCTAAATGCAATCTTAGATAATTTTTTTTCTTTTACATTGAGATTATTTTTTTTCACAACTTGAAAAATAAGAATTAAAAGATTTAAACAGCATTTCGTATATAACTCTCATGCCAAGATAATATTAGGATAGATAATGTAAATAACAAACTTTCTTTTTGTATGGCCCTTAAGACTTTAAACAGAAGAAATAAAAAAGATTTGAAATGGCCAAAAATCATAATCGCAATTCTTAGCACTATAGGCATTGTTGATACAGGTTCGATTACTTTAAAAAACTGGGGATTATTTAGTTCGCTTTCATGCCCAGGGATAAAAAATGGTTGTGAAACAGTTTTAAATAGTCCCTGGGGTACTTTATTCGCAAATAATCAAGTTAATATACCTCTTTCATTAGTTGGATTTATAACATATTTATTAATATTAGTTATCACAATAATACTCTCGCTTAATTTAGTTTCCCCAAAAGAAAGACTAAATAAGTTTTTATGGTGGTTAGTATTTCTAATTTCATGTGCGTCATCAACATTTAGCTTTTTATTGATAAATATAATGTTTTTTAAGATTCAAGCATATTGCTTTTTTTGTATACTTTCAGCAATTTTATCGTTTTCTATCTTTATAATTTCTATGATTGGAGCAAAGTTTGAAAGTAGAGAACCTATGATTTTTAGAGGTTTCATTGTAGCCATTAGTGTCCTGCTGGGGGGTCTAATTTGGTCAACAAACGTTGACCCCTCTAATGCTATTGATGTTATAAACCCCACTGAAAATGTATCGCCAATAATTACCACTTCAAGCTCTCCCCAGAAGGTAAAGTTTGCAAAATTTTTAAGTGAAAACAATATTGTTATGTATAGTGCATACTGGTGCCCGCATTGCCACGATCAGAAACAACTATTTGGTAAGGAAGCAGTTAACGAATTAAAAGTAGTTGAGTGTGCTAAAGATGGTAAAGATAATGAGTATGAGCTATGCCAAACGAAAGGAATCAGTGGATTTCCTTCTTGGGAAATAAATGGAGAAATTATTAGTGGTACTCGTGACTTAAATGAATTAGCAACAAAAACCAACTATCAGGGAGATCTTAATTTTTAATAAATCTTTTTTGAATTTTTTGATCTAACTGTTGTCTAGTATGACATTCCCAATTTTTATCTTTATGAGGGAAGTCATCTCTGTAGTGCCCTCCTCTACTTTCTTCTCTAAATAGACAAGCTTTTAATAAAGTTAAAGTGGTTATTTGTCTATTCTTTAAATCAAGTAAAAGATTTAATACTCTTCTATTAGGTTCACTAAGTTTTATTTTTTGATCAAATTTTATTTTTTCAAGACTATGAAGTAAATCATTTTTATTTAATTTATCTATATCATTTTGAATGTAATTTAAAAAGTTACTCATATTTACCTTATTTCGAGATACACCTAAATTTAACCAACATAGTTTTCTTAGTTCATCAATTTTTTCAGCAATTATAGAAATTTGATCTTCTTTAGGATCTTTAATATCAAACTCTTTAAATGATCTATCAAATTTTTCAAATTTAGAAAGGTCATTCAAAACAATTGAAGACATTTTTCTCGCGAACACAAGACACTCCATCAGTGAATTACTTGCCAGTCTATTAGCACCATGAACACCTGTAGAAGCAACTTCTCCAACGGCATATAATCCTTTTCTTGTTGAAGATGCATTTAGATCAGTTTTAATACCTCCCATCCAATAATGAGCTGCAGGTGCTACGGGAATTATCTCATTTAAAGGGTTAACGCCGTAATCCTGACATCGACTTAAAATCGTGGGGAAGCGCTCTACAATTTTTTCTGGATCAATATACCGAAGATCTAATCCAACATGGTCTACATTATTATCATGCATATTTTTCATAATTGCTCTACTTACCTGATCTCTAGTAGCTAGATCACGATTTTGAAGATTTTTAACTGGACTTTCACCATTTTTATCAACTAAAACCGCTCCTTCACCTCTAAGTGCCTCAGATATTAAGAAGCAAGGAGCACCATAAAATTTTAAAGCTGTTGGATGAAATTGCACGAACTCTAAATCTTCAATAGCAGCTCCTGCTTTCCATGCAAGAGCAATACCTTCACCAGAGGATTGAGCAGGATTTGTTGTATTTGTAAATAAGTGCCCACCCCCACCTGTAGCCAAAACAACAGCTCTAGATTTAATCCAATATAAATTTGCTCCATCAAGAACCTGAACTCCTCTACATTCTTTATTTTCAATGAGAAGTTCAGTTACTCTTACACCCCTGCAGTGAAAAATATTTTTTTGATTCTCAATATGATCTTCAAGAACTTCAACTAATGCTCGCCCAGTACGATCTTTAACATGTAAGACTCTTCTTCGTGAATGAGCTGCTTCCAGGGTAGTAGCTAGTTGATCAGAACTTTGATCAAAAATCATCCCTAAATTCTGCAACCTTTCTACACAACCTGGAGCTTCTTTAACTAGCATTTTTACAGCTTGAAAATCACATAGTCCATCACCTGCTTTTAAAGTATCCTCAGCATGAAGATCAAATGAATCATCTTGTCTAACAACAGATGCAATTCCGCCTTGAGCCCATCTACTGGAAGATACCTTACTAGTATTTCTATTTAAAAGAAGCACTTTTAAATTTGAGGGTAATTCAAGACAAGTCATAAGGCCAGCAGCTCCAGCGCCTATAACGATTACATCCCAATTATTGATTGGTATCGGTTCTTGCGAAAATGGAGGCCTTAACATTAAACCAATCCACTAAAAGTTGGTTGCAGAATTGCTAAAACAATAAAAATACCATCAACAATTAATGTCGTTTGAATTACGTAACCAGAAACTAAGAGTGCTTTACCACTAGTAGTATTAATTGTGCCAGAATCTAAAATTTCTTTTGAAATAAACCAAAGTATAAGAGCAACAAAAAAGATAATAGATAATGATTTTATTTGAATAAGACTCTCTGAAGTTTTTTGAAGAATCATTGGTGCATTTTCAGAATCTGCTGTAATTACCTGCCTCCATTGATCCATGATTCCGATTAAAAATATTGTAATGTCGGTAACAATGGTTCCAAATAAAGAAGAGATATAAAAACTTGAACCTATTTTCCAATTAGTACCAAATCCAATTAAAGCTAATGGGAGAACTACAGCTTCAACAGGTATGTGTAGGATAGGAAATGGGCTTAACCATCCCCAGAACAAACATCCACCAAGCCAACTACCTGATATACCAAGTAATAATGAACTGACAATAAACCACTTATTTGATCCTTTTCTATTCAAAACAATTGCCACTAAAACAATAACAAAAGTAAAACAAAGAGCACTTATTGGCTCAAATCTAACCCAAGGGGCTTGAACAAAAATAGGTAAAATTACAAAAAAAGAAGACCACAATCTTAAAGATACAGGATTTGATAAAAAACTATTTTCGTATGAATCAACTGTCTTAAGGGATTCATAGTTGAATTTATCTTTTACTTCTAAATTTTTTGTAATTAATTCTTTCAATGAAAAAGGTTATTTTAATTAATCTAAATCGTGTTTTAGAAAACTGCGAATGTCATATTTTAATAAATAAAAGGGCCATAATTTCACACCTATATTTAGTTTTTTAAAAGTATTTAATACACTTTGAGTCATATATAAGTTTAGAATAAATATAAATAAGAGTATTTGGCCTTAAATTGTGTGGCAAGAAATTAATTACAAAGAAGATCCAATTGATCTTTTGGTTCCTAATATTACTTATAAAATTAACCCTGCAGAAATTGAAAGTATTGAGGCTAATTCTATTGCTGAAGAAGTAGGATTTGAATCAGGTGATTCAATTATTAGTATTAATGGGAAAAAACCAAGAGATTTAATTGATTATCAGATTCTGATTAGTGAAGAAATTTTAAACATATCAGTTTTAGATAAAAATCATGAGATTCACAATGTAAATATTGAAAAAGATCAAGACGTTAATTTAGGTATAAATTTTAAAGATGCATTATTTGATTCAATCAAGCAATGCAATAATAGATGTCCATTTTGTTTCATTGATCAACAGCCAAGTGGTAAAAGAAAAAGCCTTTATATAAAAGATGATGATTATAGATTAAGTTTCCTATATGGCTCTTATTTAACTCTTACGAATTTAACAAAAGAAGACTGGGAAAGAATTGCTATGCAAAAATTATCCCCACTTTTTATTTCAGTTCATGCTACTAATCCCGCCATAAGAAAAAAATTATTAAAAAA
>CACBGC010000004.1 GCA_902538695.1 uncultured Synechococcaceae cyanobacterium
TATGTTTTATTTATTTCTATAATAAATCTTTTAAGGTAATAGTTTATCTTAATTTTAAGCATATTAATTATAAGCTTTATAAATTCTAGAATCGAATTCCCTCCATAATCAAATCCTGTAGCCTTCCCAATTTTTTTTATAGCATTAGTATTTAAATTTATAAATTTAATTGAATTTTTATCTTGGAATGAATAATTATCCATATTAAGCCAAGGCATATCTCCATATTTGGTATGAGTAGCTTCTGGACCAAATCCATAATTTAATGAAAATAATCCCATAGGGGTTATTGAAAATGAATTTGAGTATATATGTGAAAAATTTAATTCGTAATCCCATGTGTCAATTTTACCTGATTTACAAAAAGCTAACCTTAATGCAGTATTAGAAGTTCTAAATTTATAAGGTAAAGAAAAAAAGCAACTAATTGGATTTTTAGAAATGTATTTGTTTGATATAAATAAATGTTTTTCCCATCTATCATTCCAGGTGGCCCATCCCCAAACACGACAAAGTGGAGATTTGAAAAAATTTAAGTTATTTTTTAGATTACTAGAAAGTTTGATGTCATTGCATTCAGAATAAGAAGATATTGAAAATATTTCTTTATCGTTTTCAAATTTATTTAATAGATAAGAAATTTTTTTTAAGTATTCATTATCAATTTCAATATCGTCCTCTACTATAATTCCTTTTTTATTATTTTTGAAAAACCATGTAATTCCATTTATAACACCTTTTCTACAGCCATTATTTTTTTCTGAAAATAGCATTTTACTCTTATCTATATTGTTTTGATTACAATAGTCCTTAATTTCTTTATTATTTTTAATATCTTCTCTATTACCATTTCTAGGTCCATCAATTGATACCCAAATATTCTTAAAACCATTTGATTTGAGCCTTTTTACACAATCATTGAATAAAAAGGATCTATTAAAACCTAGAACTAATATGGGTGTTTTTTTTAAATCTTTTTCAATAAATTTTTTCATATTATTTATCTTTATTCTGGAAAATAAATTAAATTTTTAATTGTCTCCTAAAGTATGGAATTGTTTTGTCTAGTCCTTCACTAAGTTTTATTGTAGGTTGCCAATCTAGTAAATTCTTTGCCAAATCTAAATTTGGCTTTCTCTGAAGAGGGTCATCCTGGGGTAGAGGTTTGTATTCAAATTCTAATTTAGAATTAATCTTACTTCTTACAAAATTTGCCAATTCTTTAATAGTGAATTCATCTGAATTCCCTAAATTAAATGGACCTGTATGCTCTGAGTTCATTAGTTTAATTAAACCTGTTACTAAATCGTCTACATAGCAAAAAGATCTGGTTTGCGTCCCATCCCCATATAGAGTAAGAGGCTCATTCTTTAGTGCCTGAATAATAAAATTAGTAACTACTCGCCCATCGTTTAAAAGCATTTGTGGCCCATATGTATTAAATATTCTCGCTACTTTAATATCTAAATTGTACATTCTGTGATAATCAAAACAAAGTGTCTCGCTTATCCTTTTACCTTCATCATAACAACTTCTTATCCCAATAGGATTAACATTCCCTTTATAAGTTTCTAATTGAGGATGTACTTCTGGATCACCATATACTTCACTTGTGCTTGTAAAAAGTATTTGAGCATTATTTCTTAAAGCCAACTCTAATATGTTATTAGTCCCAAGAAAATTGGTTCTTGCCGTTTTTATTGGATTCTCTTGATAATGTAATGGTGATGCTGGGCATGCCAAATGCCATATTCTGTCAACTTCAATATCTATGGGCTCAACAACATCATGTTCAATGAATTTAAAATTATGAGAGTTTTGAAGTTCAGAAAAATTATTTATTCTGCCAGTATGAAGATTATCGAGACAAATAATAGACTCATTTTTTTTGATAAGTTTTTTAATTAAATGAGAACCTATAAAACCTGCCCCTCCTGTTATTAAATTACGCATTAGTCTTCTTAAGCATCATTATTTTAATATATCAAGAAAGATAAAAAAACCTTTAAATATTTATTTCAAAATTACAAAAACTAATTTTTAAAGATGCTAGAAATATTTTTTTAATATACTTTTATAAAGATGAAAATATAATTCATATGATTTTCCATTATCATATAATTCATCCCAAAAGTAACTTGTAATATAGTTGTTCATTTTATTAGATTTTACGTTGTTGTTTAAAAAGTTATTAATTTCATGAGCTATGAAATTCGGAGTTGAAGTTGATGGAAGTATCAAACCTGTTTTTTGATCCTTTATAAATTCATTAACCCCAAAAAAATCAAGACTAATAACAGGTAATCCACCCCAATAAGATTCAATTATAGATAAAGGAAAAACTTCAAATTCTGAAGTTAATAATGTTAAGTAAGATTCACCTAAATATCTTTGGAGATCATTTTTACTTAAATGACCTAACCATTTGATAGGCGCATTTAATTTATTACTTTTTTCTAGGATGCTATTTTTTAATTCTCCATCTCCAATCCATATTGCGTCAATATTTTTATTTAATTTATAAAGTTCAACTATTATTTCTAAAAAAAGGAAAGGTCTTTTTACTTGAATTAAAGATCCTATTCCAACAATTTTTAGCTTTTTAGATTGTTTTTTTAAAAAGCAATACTTTGGCATCTTTAACTTTGTTTTTACTAATTTTAATTTGTGTTTAAAAAAAATATTAAATGGTGAATCTAATAATTTTTGATAGTCGATTTTTCTGATACAGCAGGTATAATTTGAGAAGATGATTATTAAAGTCTCATATAAATAAAAAATTATTTTTTTTGGGATAGTATTTTTCTGCGTAAATCTTAGTCCATGATTTGTATAGATATATATTTGTGAAAAAAGGATCTTATTTAAACACGCAAGTAGTCCAGATCTTAAAGCATGAGCATGTATTAAATCTATTGAATTATTTCTGACAAGTGTATTTACTCTTAAAAAATTTAAAAATAGTGAAAAAATATTGTATCTATCTAAGTCGATAAATAATAATTTCGATTCATCAAATAATCCTGAATTTTTAACTTTTTTATTTTTTTTCTTTGAACAGGTAACAAATATATTGAATGAAGATGGAGTCTTTGCTTGTAAAAGATTGCTTATATAGTTTGCAATCCCCCCAGAGTCCCCAATGCCTGAGTGCAAATGGAGAATATTAATATTCTTTCTCACATTAATATGAATTCATTTCTAAAAATTCCTGTTGAATTTGTTAATTGTGTTTTGTTCCAATACCTTGGGCAAATAATTTTTTTATTAATAGCTTTAGATAAATAAGAACCCCACCAGCTATATGAACTATTTGAAATAACAAAATTTTTGCAAAATGTCATTAAGTACATATGGTACCAATCCCTAGAATCGGAGGGAATAAAGGAAATAGATAAATCTTGAAATCCTTTAAGAATTTCTTTTGAATAATTTAAATCATCTGAAAATACAAAAAATTTAGGTTTGTCTATCATTTCTGACATGGCTTTTATAGATTTTAAATACCAATTTTCATCACATATATAATGAATTTTTCTTGTATTTACATCAGAAACATAATCTCCCCTTCTTATATGAACTGCAACAGTATTCCCCGAAATATTTTGTTTTAGGCAAGTAGGTTTTAATATATTTTTTGGAAAAGAAAAATATTCCATTATTTTATTTATAGAATACTTAAAGTATTTCTCATCTTGCCAATATCCAATGCAAATTTTCTTTTTAGAAGGATTATATTGATTTTTTTTAATATGTTCTTCATTTAATATTCCTAAATTTACTTTAAAACCAGCTTTAAATAAAAAGTTGGATAATTTTATTTTATTTTGTAAGTGTTTCTTTTTAAAATATGCTATTTGCGTAGGTTCAATGCCAAAGCAATCTAGATTCCAATTACGTTTTATGCCAATATTTTTTGTATAGTCCAGCAATTGTAATTGATAATTTTCCTTATAAGAAATATTTAAAGCATGAGCCATTTGAAACATTTGGTTTCCTAGTCCTCCAAAAATAGGGACGTATAATAATCTTCTTTTTTTGTGAAAAATTTTCATTTAGAAGATAATTTAATTTTACAAAATGGAAAGCTTCATTAAATTAGCATATTATTTAAAAGTGCAATAGAAATTATTTAGGCGTCTCATAATGTATTAAAGTGTTTTTATAGATTTTTATTTGAAATTTTATCCAAAATTAGTATTAAAAAGTTTATTTATGGAATTCCTTGATAAAGATCTTTTAGAAATAGTTGAAAAAAACATCGATAATAATAAAAGGAAAAACAATTCAAATGCTCATTATTGGTACCCTTTAAACTATGCAACATATGGAGCGGAAGAAATAACTTCGGCCCTTCAAAGTATGCTTGATTTTAAGACAAGTATGTCAGATAAATGTACGTTATATGAAAGTTTTTTCTCAAAATTCATCAAATCTAAAAGTTCGATTTTTGTAAATAGTGGTTCATCGGCAGATTTATTGGCAATTTCATCAATAGTAAAATCTCCCTATTTTGCGCTTAAAAAAGGTGATAAAGTTTTGGTCCCCGCGATAACATGGCCTACTCAAATATGGTCAATTATCCAGGCGGGATTAGAACCTGTTTTATTTGATTGCAATAAAGAAACATTCAACCCTGATATTTTATCAGTCCCAAAAAATGTTCTTGAAGATTGTAAAGCTGTTTTTATTACTCATATTCTTGGAACATGCGCAAATCTAGATAAGTTAAGAGATGTCTGCCAGTCTTATAAGTTAATTTTAATTGAGGATGCATGTGAATCATTAGGATGCAATTTTAAAGGTCAGCAAGTTGGTACTTTTGGCGAAGTAGGGACCTTCTCTTCATTTTTTTCCCATCATATTACTACGATGGAAGGAGGGATGATTTGTACAAATAATGAAGATTTAGAATTGCAAATGAGGCTTATGAGAGCTCATGGTTGGTCAAGAGCTATACAAGGAAAAGGTCTTGAAGAGTTTTGCTCATCAAGAAATATTGATTTAAGAGAATATACGAGTATTGACTACAGATATTTATTTATCGATGAGGGTTATAATTTAAGGCCAACTGAGGTAAATGCCTCATTTGGAATATATCAAATAAAAAAGATTCAAGAATTTAATAAAAATAGAAAACTTCTTTCTAATAAATTTTATAAAAATATCTCAAATTTAAACAATTTATCTGGACCAAAAATAGAGGAATACTGTGATCCTTGTTATATGGCGCTTCCTCTTAAAATAAATTCAACTAAATATAATAATTCAATTGTTATAAAATATTTGGAAGAGAGGGGAGTAGAATCAAGACCTCTTATTGCAGGAAATATTCTTAGACATCCAGTTAATAAAATATTTGATATTAAATCTAGTAGTAATGAATTATTTGGAGCTGACTACCATCATTCAAAATCTTTTTACGTTGGATTATCTCCAATTCATAGTGAAAATGACATCGATAGACTTTTAATAGTTATGAAGGATATTGATAAAATTCTCGATAATTAAAAGTTTGATTTAATGAATAAAAAGCTCATATCAAAAAATGACAAAATTTTCATAGCTGGCCATAATGGCATGGCAGGAAGTGCTATTTACAAAGCTTTAACCAAAAGGGGTTATCATAATATTTTAACTGAAAATAAATTATTTTTAGATCTAGAGAATCAAAATGCAGTAAAGAAATGGTTTGAAGAGAAAAAACCAGATGTAGTTATTCTAAGTGCAGCAAAAGTTGGAGGAATAGTAGCTAATTTGAAAAATCCCACAGAATTTCTTATTAGTAATTTAAAAATTCAAAATAATGTTATTGAATCTGCTTGGAAAAATAATGTAAAAAGATTTTTATTTTTGGGAAGCAGTTGTATTTATCCAAAATTCGCAAAACAACCAATAGAAGAAGAAGAATTATTAAATGGGAGACTGGAAAAAACAAATGAAAGCTATGCTTTGGCAAAGATTGCAGGACTTAAATTATGTAATTCTCTAAGAACTCAATATGGCTTTGATGCAATCAGTTTAATGCCAACAAATCTTTATGGTTCTGGAGATAACTATAGGGAATCAGATAGCCATGTTCTTGCGGCACTAATTAGCAAATTTGTTAAAGCTAAATATAAAAGAGATGATAAGGTTGTTTGTTGGGGTACTGGCTTAGTTTATAGGGAGTTTCTGCATGTTGACGACCTTGGAG
Organism: uncultured Synechococcaceae cyanobacterium; assembly: GCA_902538695.1. Classification (GTDB taxonomy): domain Bacteria; phylum Cyanobacteriota; class Cyanobacteriia; order PCC-6307; family Cyanobiaceae; genus Prochlorococcus_A. The sequence goes on from CACBGC010000004.1 coordinate 6,197, forward strand.
ACGCTTGTTGTTTTGCTCTAGAAAGTTGGGATCCTAATTCGCCCGATGCTCCAAGGAAAAAAAATGATGAAATATTAGACTATATTAATGTTGGAACTGGGATTGATTTGACAATTAAAGATTTAGCTTTATTAATTAAAAAAATAGTAAATTTTCAAGGTGAAATTGAGTGGGATTTATCTAAACCTGACGGTACTCCCAAAAAACAATTAAATATCTCAAGACTAAAACAAATTGGGTGGTCCCCTAATATTTCCTTAGAAGATGGAATAAATATGACTATTAAAGAATATGAAAAGATTTTTTTAAATTTATAAAATTTTTAATGAAGAAGAATATAGCTGCACTCTTAATGACTCAAAATGATTATTTAGCTGAAGCAAAATTAATTATTAATAAGCTTAATGAGTCTGATATTAAAGATTATTTTAAATGCTACTTTGCGTGTAAAAATGTTGACTTAGAAGACAAAGAATTAAATTGGAATAAGATAGATATAGACAAAAACTGTAAAACCTGGGGTAGTGAGATTTTATACTCTTTAAATTTAATTAAGGAGGAATATGTTTTAATTTTATTGGATGATTTTTATCCTATAAAAAAATTTTCTGCAATGTTATTGAAAAAAACTATAGAAAATAGTCTGAAATATAAACCAAGCTTGATAAGAATAAATAGTAACTACAATAGAAGAATTTTACTTCAAAAAAAGGAGAAAAATATCTTTGAAGAGTCATATTTACATAAATACTCTACAAGTTTGGTTTTGCCAGTTTTCAAAAAAGAATTTCTTGAGAGAATTATCTTTAAAAAAGATTCACCTTGGCTTTTTGAGAGATATTCCAATAATCGATTTAATTTTAAAAGTCATACTTTTTTATTTATTAAGGGACGTGAAATTAATTTCTCAGTTGTCAATATCGTTGTCAGAGGAGAATTATTAAGAAGTTCTCTTTTTAGAATAAAAAATAGTAAAAAATTAAACTATATTCAAAATACTAAAAAATCAAAAAAACCATACCTTAAAGAAATACTATTTCACTTAAAAAAACTTTTTTCAGATTTGTTTATGCGTTATATGCCCTATTTTAAGTTGAATTGATGTTTTTAAAAGAAAGTGATTTTGAAAAAGTTGTTTTATTAGCACCATTAATTTCTATTGATTTATGTATTTTAAAAAATGATAAGTTATTAATAGGGCAAAGAAAAAACTCTCCAGCTAAAAATTTCTATTTCGTTCCTGGGGGCAGAGTTAGAAAGAATGAACATATAGATCAAGCGATAAATAGAATATTGTTGAAAGAATTAGGTTATGAATTTGCAAAAAAAAAGAATGTTTCTGATAATTTTTTAGGTTTTTTCGAACACTTTTATGAAGATAATTATCAAGACAATAAAAATTTTTCTACACATTATGTTGTTTTAGCATTTATTTTAGATTTTAATTATATTATTGATGCTTTTGATATATCCGAAGAGGAAGATCAGCACTCTAATTACATATGGTACGATCTAAATCATAATAATAAAAGTAAATTATCTATTCATGAATATACTCAAAATTATATAAATAGACTTCTTTAGATAAAATATTTGTATTCCTTTAATCTATAAAATGAATTTTAAAAATTCCCCTATTTTGGTTACTGGATGTGCAGGTTTTATTGGGGGTGCTTTTGTAAATTTTCTACTAGAAAAAGGGGAAAATGTTATTGGTATCGATAATCTAAATGGTTATTATGATATTAATTTAAAGCAAAAGAGGATTGATCATATTAGAGAATTATCAAAATCTAATAATAATTGGAAATTCTTTAAAGCTAACATAGAGGATTATGAATCTATTCAAAATATCTTTAAAAATGAGAAGCCTAGCAAAGTAGTTCATCTTGCGGCGCAAGCTGGAGTTAGATATTCAATAGACAATCCATCTGCATATATTCAGAGTAATCTTTTAGGCTTTTTCAATATTCTGGAAGCAGTAAAAAGATTTAAAATTGAAAATTTTATTTATGCTTCAAGCAGTTCTGTTTATGGAGGGAATAGAAATTTACCGTTTAATGAGAAACAAAAAGTAAATCATCCGGTCAGCTTATATGCAGCAACAAAAAAATCGAATGAATTGTTAGCACACTCTTATAGTCATATAAATAACATCCCATCAACAGGACTAAGATTCTTTACAGTTTATGGTCCTTGGGGGAGACCAGATATGGCTCCCATGATTTTCGCTAAATCAATTTTAGAAAATAAACCAATAAAGATTTTTAATTATGGAGATATGATGAGGGATTTTACCTATATAGATGATGTTGTTGAAGGAATTTATAAATGTCTTTATAAGCCTGCATATCCTGATAAACAATTTGATTTGCTTAATCCAGACCCCTCAACATCTTTTGCTCCACATAGAATTTTCAATTTAGGAAATGGACGACCTATAAAACTACTAAGATTCATAGATCTTTTAGAGGAAGCTCTTGGCAAAGAAGCAATAAAAGAATATATGCCTATTCAATTAGGCGATGTTAAAGAAACATCTGCAAATACTGAATTACTTAAAAGTTGGATAGATTACTCACCTAATACGCCTCTTGAGGTGGGCATTAAAAAATTTGCAAAATGGTTTATTAATTACAACTCTAATACTTAAATAATTTATTTTTCTTAAAGTATGACTAAATGTAGATCTTTTCGTAAATTTATTCTATATTCGTCCATAATTATCTTCGAATCTTTCGATATCATCTTCTCCTAAGTAAGATCCGCTTTGAATTTCAATTAATGATAATTCAATCTTTCCAGGATTACTCAATCTATGTACAGAGCCGATAGGAATATAGGTACTTTGATTTTCACAAAGTTCAAATTTTTTTCCATCAACCTCGATCTTTGCAGTCCCACTTACTATTACCCAATGCTCTGATCTATGTTGATGCTTCTGAAGAGAAAGACTTGCTCCTTGTTTTACTTTAATTAATTTAACTTGCCATTTATCTCCATTTTCTATTGATGTGTAGGATCCCCATGGCCTGTGAACTTTTTGATGAAGTTTACCTTCAGAGAATTCACTAGATTTTAGTTTTTCTACAATATTTTTAACTTTCTGATCAAAATTTCTATTGGCTACTAAAATCGCATCACTTGTTTCAACAATTACTAGGTTCTCCAATCCCAATCCAACTATTAATCTTTTATCACTGCTTAAATAACAATTTTTATTATCTTCAGATAAAACTTTCCCTTTTATAACATTGCCTAAAGAATCCTTGATTTCTCCCTGCCATAAGGAATTCCAACTCCCCAAGTCACTCCAACCTGCATCGAGAGGTAAAACAGTGCCTAGTTTAGTTTTTTCCATTACTGATATATCGATTGAAATATTTGGAAATTTCTGAAATGCTTTTTTGTTCAGTCTTCTAAAATCTAAATCAAAATTATTGCCAATTAATGAATCTTCAGCAAATTCAATAAGCTCTGGGTGCAATCTTGTCATTTCTTTTATAATTACACTTGCTTTAAACATAAATATTCCACTATTCCAAGTATATCTTTTGTCTTCGCAAAGCTTCTTTGCTTTTTGAAGATTTGGTTTTTCTATAAAACTTATGATTTCCTCACCTTTCATGTTGTTGGCATTTAATTCATTAAGCGATTCAATGTATCCGTAGCCAGTCTCAGGCGAGTTTGGGATAATTCCAAAAGTAACTAATCTATTTTTTTCTACATAAGTAATTCCACAAATAATTGCCTTAATAAATTTGTCTGTATTTTTAATTGCATGATCTGACGATAAAACTAAAAGAATAGGATCTTCTTTTTTCTCTGAGGCCAATTTCGCTGCTATTGAGATTGCTGGAGCTGTATTCCTTCCAAAAGGTTCAAGTATTATTGATTGAGGCTTAATATCTATTTGGTTCATTTGCTCTGCAACAATAAATCTATGTTCTTCATTACAAATAAGAATTGGCGGCTCTATATTTTTAATTCTTTTGAGTCTATCTTGAGTTTTTTGTAAAAGAGTTCTGTTTGACTGATCAAATGAAAGATATTGTTTAGGATAACTTTCTCTGGATAATGGCCATAGCCTTGAGCCAGTTCCGCCGCACAATATTATTGGTATGATAGGTCTATCGTTTGTCATGAATTATATAGAGATTAAGCTACCCAATAATTTTTAATTTTACCTTATAAGAGTTTTTATTTTTATTAAAACTACTATTGAATTTGAAGATACTAAGCAAAAGAACTAATTACAGAGGCATCTAAATTTTTATGCTCTCGAATAATATTTCTCAATAATGCTAAATAAGTCCAACTTAGTAGGCTAATTCTGCCATCAAAATATTGCACATCTACATTTTGAGATAAGAAAAAGAAAAATATTGCTGCCCAAAATGCTCTTTCATAATAATTATTTGTTCCTGAATTTAATCTTGTGAAAAATATATTTTTTGAAGTAAAAATTAAAAGTAATGCTGTCGTTATAAAAAAGATTATCGAAACAGGTAAGCCATAAGAAATAGCTAATTCAGTAATTAAATTATGTGAATGCCCTTTGTAGAAACCTGTTTGTAATTTAAAAATCACGCTAAAAGCTCCTGCTCCAATCCCTATCCAAGGACTTATTTTTATAACTTCTAATGCATTTTTTAGGATTTCTAATCTTGTTACATCTAAAGTTGTAAATCCCTCGCTTGAAAATTGCAAAAGAAACTTTTCTGGAATAAAGCTTTGCATTAAACTTTGGAATTCACCCGCGATATTATTAGAAATTACGAGAAAAAAGAAAAAAAATAAAATTAAGATTATTGGAATAATCCAAGTTAATGATTGTTCACCAATTACTAATGGTATTGCGAGTAATAATCCTCCCCAAGAGCTTCTAGAGTAAGTTAGAAATAATGATGTTCCAATAGATAAGAAAAAAGTAATAGCGATACTTTTTTTTATTAAATTTTTAGTATTCTCGAAAATCATGGCAAAACATAATGGCCATATTAGGTTTAACCATGAGCCAGCATAATTTGCATTACTAAAAAGACCTGCTAGGCCTCCATCAAAAGTTGGCTTTAGATACCAAACTACCAAACCTCCTAAAGTTTTAAATGGACCAATCCATCCAAAAAAATATTGACCTATTCCGGTTATAAGAAGTGGTAAAGTTCCTGCAATAAGAGTCAATGCAAAGGTTCGTCTTTTGTTTGAATTATCTAAATAAGGTTGTGCGGCCCAAAAAATCCAAAAAAAAGGAATCCAATTAATTAATCCTAATAAAGATAATTTAGGATCCCACATACCTATCAAGGGATTATTTAGTACAAAATTTTGTAGAAGAGAATTTGTTATTATCAGAGCGCCACAAATAAAAAAAGATAAGTTCCATTTGTCTTTGAAATAAGATTTATTTCTGAAATTTCGGAAACTACTTAACAAAAAGGCTGGTAATAAAAATAAAATTCCAATAAATAATGATGAACATAGAAAAAATATCCCAAAAAAAAATAAAATTTGTCCTAACCGCTCAAGATTCAATCTTTTTAATACAGAAAATTTTTGGACCAACATATTTTTCTAAGAACCTTTGTAACGCTTCCTGCAGGATTCGAACCTGCGGCCCACTGCTTAGAAGGCAGTTGCTCTATCCAGCTGAGCTAAGGAAGCACTCAATCTAATTATTATATCTGACAGATATATTCGAAACAATAATAATTAAAGAATTTCTAGATATTTGTTATGCTAAAAAGGTTTGAAAATTATATTTTTAATAATTAAACTAATAGAATAATAAAGTAATCACTTTCCCATTTTGGCAAGAAGGCTCTCACTTCACGAAAAAAAAGAAATCGTTATGTCTTTTTCTAATGGGAAAAGTATTGATGAATTATCTTTAACTTATAATTGTACAAAATTAACTATTTCAAGAAATTTAAAAAAATCTCTTGGAGAAAAAAGATATAAAGAATTAAATACTAATAATAAGAAATCTTCTTTAGATTTTTCAGGAGATATGACTCTTGTGAATAAAAATGAATCTTTTCAAAGTACTGATTATAAAACATCTGAAAAAGAATACTTCCCAAATACAGAATTTACAGAGATAAAACCCCTTAATTACGAATTTGATGATAGTAAACAAAAAGATTTATCTTCTGTGCCTATAGAGGAAGTTGAATGGCCTAAAGTTGTTTATATGATTGTGGATAAGAAAATTGAATTAGAGACTAAATTTCTAAAAGATTATCCAGATTGGCAATTTCTTTCTCAAGATGAATTAAATAGAAAAACCATTGAATTACATTTTGATTTAAAAAATGCAAAAAGATTGTGCGGGAAAGAACAAAAAGTGTTAAAGGTTCCTAATACTGAGGTTTTCAAAATTGTCGCTCCTCTTCTGGTTTCAAGAGGAATCTCAAGAATTGTTACCTCAGAGAAATTAATTTCTTTATGAGAGAATTATTTATTGTCTTTCTCTAAGTCCATTTTTAAAATACTTGCAGTAGCTGAACCAGTGATGAAACTTAACCCAATAATAAAACTTACTGGTAAGTGCACCGTCTCTCCTAATAAAAAATAAACTTTTTTTTGGTTTGAGCTGTTTTGTATACCTATCATTAAAATTAAAAATAAAGAAAAATTAAATACAAATATAGAGATAATTTTGCGAGTGTAAAATATGAACATAATGAAGACTAATACTTTATCTTAATACAAATTATAAATTAAGTTTTTTGCAAGATTATTTCTTTTTGCAAGATATTTTGAGGCTGCAGACAAACTCAACCCAGCATTGGTTAATTCATGAAGTTCTTTTTTTAACTCTTTTTTATCGAAATCATGTTGTTTATTTGATTTGTTAACTCCTTTTATGACAACAGTAACTTCACCAAGGATTTCTTTCCCCTTAATGTTATTAATTACCTCATTTATGTTATTGCCAATGTGTTCTTCGTACTTTTTTGTTAATTCCCTAAATATCTGAATTTCTCTATCTCCGCCACAATGCTCTTTTAATTGCATTAGTAATTTTTGCAGACGATTAGGCGATTCATATAAGATTGTAGTCTTATTGTTATTGCTAATTTCTAAAAGTAGTTTTTCTCTTTCCGACTTTTTCTTTGGAGGGAATCCTTCAAATATAAATTTTGAACTAGGAAGACCACTTGAGACTAGGGCAGTAAGTGCTGCGCATGCTCCTGGAATGCAGATTACATTAAGTCCGAGTGACTTTATTTCTTTAATTAGTTCTTCTCCAGGGTCACATATGCCTGGCATCCCAGCATCACTTACTAAAGCTAATGACTTGCCTGCCTTTAAATACTCAATTATCCTTGGAATCTTTTTAGAAAAATTATATTTATTAAAACTTATAAGGGTATTTGTAAATTCAAATTTATGTAATAATTTATTGGTTTGTCTTGTATCTTCGCAAGCAATTAAAGAAACATTTTTAAGAATGTTTAATGCTCTAAAAGAAATATCACTTAGGTTCCCAATAGGAGTCCCAACAATATATAAAAAACCACTTTCAGGTTCCTGATTTTTATGAGAAGATGAGTATTTATTATTCATTTAGTGATTAAATTACCTTCTGGATTAAATATCAGGAACCTTATAGATGATTTGAGGATTTTAAGTTGGGAAGCCTCGGAAATCCTAATTAATTACTCTCAAATACTAAAAGATTCAAATGACAAAAGCAATATTTTAAGAAACGATAATAACGATGATCCAGTAACAATGGCTGATTTGAAAGTTAATAAGTTGATTATTAAAAGAATTAATGAAAAATATAGTTCAATTAATTGGGAAATTTTAAGTGAAGAAAACGTAAAAGGAGAATCAAATAATTGTTATCCCAGTACAGATTGGGTATGGGTTCTTGATCCTCTTGATGGAACTAAGGATTTCATCCAAGGGACATGTAATTATGCTATGCATTTAGCTTTGAATTATAAGAAGAAACCCTATTTAGGGGTCGTTTTAATACCAGAAAAGGAAGAATTATGGATCGCTAACGGAGAAAATGTTTGGTGCGAAAAAAAAGACAAATATCAAATAAAGCCAAAATTTTTTAAGAAATCAGTTCTTGAGGATATGGTTGTGGTAACAAGTAAAAATCATAGAAATCCAACACTAAAACATCTCTTAAATAAGATTAGTTTTAAGGAGGTAATAGTTATGGGAAGTATTGGTTGTAAGATCGCTTCAATTTTGAGAGGAGAAAGTGATATATATATTTGTTTAAGTTTGCCTGGGAAAAGTGCCCCAAAGGATTGGGACTTCTCTGCACCTGAAGTTATTTTGAAAACGGCTGGAGGTGCTATAACTAATCTAGAAAATGAAGATTTATCCTATGGAAAATCTCATTTTGAGCAAGGAGGAGTAATCGTCGCTTCAAATAATCGACTTTTACATGGAAGTATTTGTTCCCAAATCAAAGAGGTAATTAAGCGAAACCAACTTTATCCTCTTTAAAATTAATTTAGGGGGGCTACGGGTGTTGGAGTAGGCTCGGGATAAGACATTCCACTGTTTTGGGATACTCCTCTCAAAGTAAGGTTAATTCTACCTCTACTATCAATTTCGCGAACTCTTACAGTTACTTCATCACCTTGCCTTACAACATCTTCAACTCTCTCAACTCTAGCCTCGGATAGCTGTGAAATATGTACCATTCCCTCTTTCCCAGGAAGTATTTCAACAAAAGCTCCTATTGGGATTATTCTTGTTACAACTCCTGAAAAAATTTCACCTTCATGAACTTTTCTAGTTAACCCTTCAATGATCTTTTGAGCTTCTTCTGCAGCTGCCCCATCGTGTGAAGCAATAGTTACAATTCCTCCATCTTCTATATCTATTTTTGTATTTGTTCTTTCTGTAATTCCTTTAATAGTTCTTCCCCCAGGTCCAATCACTGTTCCTATAAGCTCAGGATCAATTCTAAAGCTTAAAAGTCGAGGAGCATGAGGAGAAAGAGATTCTTGAGGTTTATCTATTGCTTCTTGCATCTTTTCTAGAATATGTAATCTTGCAGGACGCGCTTTTTTAATTGCATCAGAAATAATAGAGACTGGCAAACCTGTGATTTTCATATCCATTTGTAATGCAGTAATACCTTTATCAGTACCAGCAACTTTAAAATCCATGTCACCAAGAAAATCCTCAATACCTTGGATATCTGTAAGTATTCTTATTTCTTTACCTTCCTTAATTAAACCCATTGCAGTTCCACTAACTAGAGCTTTTAAAGGAACCCCGGCATCTAATAAAGATAGAGTACTTCCACATACAGAACCCATTGAAGTTGACCCGTTGGAACTTAAAACTTCGCTAACTACTCTTAAAACATAGGGGAATGTTTCTTTCCCGGGCAGCACAGGGATTATTGCTCTTTCTGCGAGAGCGCCATGTCCAATTTCTCTTCTCCCAGGGGTTCTCATTGGCCTCGTTTCTCCAACAGAGTATGGGGGGAAATTATAGTGATGGAGGTAAGTTTTCTCAGTACTTGGATTAAGATCATCCATTTCTTGCGCATCACTGGGAGTCCCTAAAGTTGTTGTAGATAATACTTGGGTTAAGCCTCTTTGGAATAATGCAGAGCCATGAACTCTTTTTGGCAGAATTCCAGCAGATGCTGAAATTTTTCTCACTTCATCTAATTCACGTCCATCAACTCTTTTCCCATCATTAATGATTTGCGACCTCATTAATTTCTTTGTAAGCTTCTTAAAGTCGGAACTTAATAATTTATCATTTTCTGAAAGAAGAACTTTTAATTGGTTTTCCTCTTTCAAAGATTCAATTTTACCTTGCGTATCAACTTTTATTTTTTCTAGTTCAATATCTCTCTCCTCTTTGGAAAGATCAAATTTCTTTAAAACTAACTCAATTGGTTTTGTACAATTTTTCTCTAAATAAGTGGGCAATGTTTTATTTTCTTCTGGCTCAGATGGCTTAATTTGCTTTATTCCCAAATCTTTTAGTAAATCTTCCTGAGATTTAATAAGCTCTGTAACTGCTTCATAACCAAAATCTATAGCTTCGATAGTATCTTGCTCTGATAATTGGTTGGCACCTGCCTCAATCATGACAATGCCGTCAGGTGAACCTGCAACAACAATGTCTAAATCTCCCTTCTCTATCTCTCTATAGCTTGGATTTAGAATGAAATCATCCCCTATGAGACCAACTCTAACTGCAGCCATTGGCCCATAAAATGGAATCTCACCAAGTAAAGTTGCTAGTGATGCCCCAGTAACAGCTAAAACATCTGCTGGAACTCTTTCATCTAAAGAAAGGCAAGAGGCAACTATTTGTATTTCATCTCTCATCCATGAAGGAAAAAGTGGTCTCATTGGCCTATCAATTAATCTTGCAATTAAAGTGGCTCTTTCTGGAGGGCGACCTTCTCTCCTCATGAACCCCCCTGGAATTCTTCCCGCAGCATATAGTTTCTCCTCATAGTCACATATCAGAGGCAGAAAGTCTGAAGAATCGTTTTTTGTTGTTTTTGTAGCTGTAACTAGTAGAGAAGTGTCACCACACTCAATCATTACTGATCCATTTGCTTGAGGAGCATATAGTCCTGTAGTTAGTCGTATCTCTCGTCCGTCAAACGTGATCGACTTATTTTGTCCTTCCACTTTTTAAATTATAAATCTATACATAATTTATTCTTACATTTAATAGGGACATATTGAGTAAATTATTTAGATAAGCTATAAAATTTTTAAAAAAATCCAAAAAAACATTAATTTCTTTAGTTAATATCTATTTTTGAAAATTAAATATTTAATTTTAAGCTGTTAAAAATATTTACCAACTTGATTTAACTAACCCAGGAAGTTCACCATTATGAGCTCTTTGCCTTAATTGATTTCTGCAAAGACCAAAATCTCTATATACTCCTCTAGGTTTACCAGTTGCCCAACACCTATTTCTTACTCTATTTGGTGCTGAGTTTCTTGGCAAACCTTGAATCTTTCTATGAATTTCTAACCTCTCCATTGGATCTTTTGCGGCATTAAATTCATCTAATAATGATTTCCTTTTTGCAGCATATTTTTTCACAAGTTTTTTGCGTTTAACTTCTCTCGCAATCATGGACTTTTTTGCCATTTAATATCTTCTTATGACTACATATTATATTAACAGCTTAGAGAACAGTTTTTAAAATTTATTTATTGGTTTAATAATTTTTGTACGATTAATAGTTGGCTAGTATCTCTGATAATGAGCAGAACACTTAGTCCGACTAAAAGAAAGAAACTTGATTGAGTAACAACCATTTGTAATTTACCTGGTACAGGTTTTCCCCTTAACCCCTCAATTAAAGTGAAAACAAGTTGTCCTCCATCCAGCAATGGCAAAGGTAAGGAATTAAGTACTGCTAAATTAATAGAAATTAAAGCTGCAAATAATAAAATCCCTGTTCCTCCTTGTTGTGATAGTTGAGCTCCAATTTCAACAATCTTAACTGGCCCACTTAATTGCTGAGCTGTTGAGGAAAAATTTGTTATGAGTCCTTTATAGCCCTGGATTGTTTTTACTAAAAGTGATGAAAACTCACGGTTGGTATATTGAAAAAGTTCAAAAATGTTTTTTGTCTTTTTGGTTTCTTTTCTTATATTCGGTTGTAATTGAGCACCTATTGTTCCTTTCCCCTCAACATTCTTTGGTATCAAAATTAAATCTTTGAATATCCCATTTCTTTCGATTTTTATTGAAATTGGTTCATCTGAAGAATTTTGAATCTTTTTTACTAAAGTAGAAACAGCTTGATCTCCAATACCTAAAGTACTATCTTCAATCTCTATTATTTTATCCCCAGACTCTAAGCCAGCTAGGGAAGCAGCCTTATTAGGTTGAGTCGCTAGAACTAAAATACCTGGCTCCGGATCAAATGGAATCCCAGCAGTAGTTACATTAAAAATTAAAATTGTGTAAGCAAGTAGTAAGTTAGCGAACACTCCAGCAGAAATAACAATAACTCTCTGAAATATCGGTCTATTTTTTAAAAGATTTGGATCTTTAGGGTCAATATTATTTAATTCTTCATCAGGGAAGGATACAAAACCTCCGAGAGGAAATGCTCTGAATGAATAAGTGATATCTTTAAGTTTTTTTTGAATTATTGCGGGCCCAAAGCCAATTGAAAATCCATCAACGTAAATACCTTGTAAAATTGCTGCGAGAAAATGCCCCATCTCATGAAAAAATATGAGAAATCCAAGTACTGTTATTGAAGTTAAAACATTCATTATTTTATATTAAGCAGTTTTTAAAAAATTTGATCCAAAATATGGAACAAGAGCATCTGGAATCTTAACGCTACCATCTGTTTGTTGGCCATTCTCAAGAATCGCGGCCATTGTTCTTCCAACTGCAAGCCCACTGCCATTTAAGGTATGTAAATAAATATTTTTTTTATCAATTTTTGATCTTATTGATGATCTACGTGCTTGAAAGTCAAGGCAATTACTGCAACTTGAAATTTCTCGATAACATTTACTACTGGGAAGCCAGACTTCAAGATCAAAAGTTCTACTGGAGGAAAAGCCTAAGTCTCCCGTACAAATATCTACTAATCTATACGGCAAGTTGAGCTTTTTTAAAATGCTTTCAGCATCAGAAGTAATCTTTTTATGAGCTTCTAATGATTTACTTGGGTCACAAAACCAATAGAGCTCAACCTTATTAAATTGATGAAGTCTTATTAAACCTTTAGTATCCCTTCCATAACTTCCAGCTTCTCTCCTGAAACATGGACTATATGCAACATACTTAATAGGTAAATGTTTGGGATCAATAATCTCATTTCTATGAAAAGCAGTTAGTGGAACTTCAGATGTAGGAGAAAGCCATAGATCGTCATTGGAACACTTAAAACTTTCGTTTGAAAATTTAGGTAATTGACCAGAACCTGTAAGACTTTCTGAATTTACTAAAGCTGGAGGCATCAACTCTACATAACCATTTTTAGTATGCATGTCGAGCATGAAATTTATTAAGGCTCTCTCTAATCTGGCACCATTACCAATGAGTGTAATAAAACGACTTTTTGATATTTTTGTAGATTTTATAGAGTCAAATATGTTGAGGCTCTCACCTATTTCCCAGTGAGATTTAAGATTATCTTTGATAACGGGTACTCCCCAAGTTTTTATTTGTAAATTATCACTTTCATCTTTTCCAATAGGTGCATCTTTGCTGGGGAAATTCGGTAAATTATAAATCTCATCATCTACTTGTTTATCTAATATTCTTTGCTTCTCTTCAAGTCCAGAAATTTTAATTCTGTATTCATTTCCCTTTTTCTTTAAGTCATTTAGTTCTTGTGAATTATTATTTTTTGATTTACCAATCACTTGGCCGATTAATTTGCTTAATTTTTTACTCTCGGATTGGAGACTGGATATTTCTATGTCAATTTCTTTTTTCTTAAGAGTTAATTCGTGTATGTGAGATATGTTATAAACTTTTCCTCTTAAAGATAAATTCTCTTCAACAGATGTTGGATTTTCTCTTATTAATTTTTGATCTAACACTCTTTTTTTTTTTATACATTAATTAAGATAGTTAATATCAATTCATTATTTGGGTTTTTTGGTTTAAAAATTAACTAAATTAATGATTCCTAACTTATAAGATATTTAAAAAAATCAAATTTAGTTCACGAAGCAGATCGGGCCCGTCCCGTTGATGACCATTCTTTCAGTAAATCAATTTGCTCTTTAGCTGTTCTTGATAAGGGAACTAATTCAGAAACTGCCTTTATTAAATCTTTCTCCATAAGCTCTCTATTTTCAGAGAATGAAATATGCATCCCCTCTATAACAGCTTGTTCAAGTTCTGCCCCAGAGAATCCATTTGTCCTATCAATGATAGTAGATAGAGGAAAACTGTAACTTGGTCTTCTTTTTTTTAAGTGTAAATCCAAAATACTTAATCTTTCTTCAGAATTTGGTAAGTCAAGAAAAAAGATCTCATCAAACCTTCCTTTCCTTAGTAATTCAGCAGGAAGCTTATCTATAGCATTAGCGGTAGCAATGACAAATACGGCTGATTCTTTTTCAGCCATCCAAGTAAGCAAACTTGCCAAAACTCTTTGACTTGTTCCTCCATCACTTCTAGCATCGCCACCAAAGCCCTTGTCAATTTCATCGATCCAAAGGATACATGGAGACATCGCCTCAGCTCTTGATATTGTTTCTCTCGTCCTTGCTTCGCTTGAACCAACAAGGCTAGAAAATAGTCTTCCAACATCTAACTTAAGTAATGGCATCGACCAACTCTTAGAAATTGATTTTGCTGTAAGCGATTTCCCTGTTCCTTGCGCTCCAACGAGTAAAACTCCCTTGGGAATAGGTAATCCATAATCTCTAGCTTCTTTAGAAAACGCCCTGTATCTTTGATTGAGCCAAACTTTTAAAACATCTAAACCACCAATATCATCTTGACTTGATTTAGCTTCGAAAAATTCTAAAATTTCACTTCTGGCGATCACTTGTTTTTTCTCTTCAAGAATATCTTTAATATCTTCTTTGCTTATTTTCCCTCTTTGAGCAAGTGCCTTTGCAGTGACTTGCTTTACTTTTATTTCGGTAAGTCCACTTGAGGCTATAGAAAGTTCGTTTAAGTCTTGTTCCTCAAGATTTGAATTGGTATTAATGGCAATTTTTTTTATTAGATTTTTCAATTCTTTTTGATCAGGTAAAGGTAGATTTATAATTGTCATTAATTCATCTAGCTCTTCTGATGATGGAAATAAATGAGAACTGATAATTAAATTATGACTAGTTTTCTTAAGCATTGAAGATAATTCTTTAATAGTTCTATTGATAGATGGATCATCATAAAATTTATGAAAATCTTTTACCAACAAAACAATTGAGACTTCAGAACTTTGTTCTTTAAGCCAATTAAGAACTCCTAGCGGATTGTTAGAAAATTTACCTTCTTCATTTATTAATCCTTTTAAGCCGCTAACGCAATCCCAGCAAATGAATCTTTTTATATTTAATCTTTCACAAGAGGAATTGATTAATTTTTCTAATCTTTCCTCTTCTTTAGTTCTGATCCAAATTAATGAGGTTCTTGATTTTATGAGTAATTCTAAATTTCTACACCAAGAATTCATTACTTAAGATTCAAACTATTTTTTACTGTTAGGTTCAAAAGGTAATCTTTTATCTGAGATAGTTGAAGCAGAAGTTGTTATTACTTCATTTTTGGCTAATAATTGCTGATCCAAAATTTTCTGTAAATTCTCAGGAAGGGCTTCTTTATTAAGCAGAAAAGTCTGAAATGCCTGGAATATATTAGCTACAACCATATAAAGTAAAACTCCTGCGGGTAGTGGGAAAAACAGAAACATTCCGGTAATCATGATTGGTGTAATTTTGTTTGCTGTTGATTGCTGCGGATTTGCAGGCATCCCCTGACCAGATAAAACTTGAGAAAGAAGTAGGGTTAAACCGAAGGCACCTACTAATGCTGCAATATCCCAATTAATTGCCCCATCTACATAAAAACCAACTTGCCCAAGAGCTTTAATAAAAAGAAAACCACTTTTAGCAGCTAGACCAGGGATTTTTGCCTCAATTGTTGCGTCACCAGGTTTAATTCCTGTTACTGTACCGTCTTGGGAAACTTTAAGATATTCGGACCCTTTAGAAACCTTCCAAGTTGGGAGAAATTTTGATCCATTGTCATATTTAGACAAAACTTCCGAATAACTATTACCGTTTGTAGTTTGTAAGTTTATTTTTAGGGACTCTTCTGTTCCTAATTTTGTTCCATTTGAGATGGTAGCAATTACAGGGAAATGTGATTTTTCTGTAATAAAAATGGAGTGTCTTGGAGATTTGTAGGGTTTTGGATCAATAGCTGCTACTTGATCTTGTGGAATAACCTTGAGATTTATGTTGTAGGGAACATCAGCAAACGGTGAACCTCTTAAGGTTGCAAATAATGCAAATAGGACGGGCATTTGTACAATCAATGGAAGGCAACCTGCTAGAGGACTACCAAACTCATTCATTAGTTTTCCTAATTCTTCTTGCTGTTTCTTTGGATCACCTGAAAACTTAGATTTTATTTCTGCTTGCCTTTTTTGCATTACTGGTTGAGCAATCTTCATCCTTCTAGCGCTCCTAATGGAACCAGCGCTTAGAGGGAAAAGTGCAATTCTAATTACGACTGTTAATGCAACAATCGCTAAACCATAACTAGGGACTAAACCGTAGAAAAAATCTAGAATAGGGATAAGTAATTTTTCAGAGATGAACCCTATCACGATATTAAAAAGAGTGTAATTTTATTAGACATTTTATTTTACAGGAAAATAAGGTTTTTGTAATTAATTCATTTAGGATTTAGTAGCAAAACCCTCTACCTCGTTGAGGTTAAGGATTTGTGATCGTTTATTTATGTTTTCTTCAATAAACTTTTGTTTTTCTCTGAATAGAGGTAATGATTTCATTTCTACCTTTGATCCGTCATTAAGGATAAGAACCATATCCCCATATGAACCGAATCCCCTAGGAATAGATCTGATTTCTTCAATGTTACTTAATGAAACTTGAGTTTTGTTTTTACCAAACCATCCACCATCTATTGTAATTCTTTTGTTTGTGATTGTATACCTTAACCACAATGCTCTAACAATTGCTGCAAAGGTAAAAGGTAATCCAAGAATGGTTATACCTGCAAGTAGATTTATAATTAAATCACTTTTTGCTGGACCACCTTCATAAAAGGTTTCTTCATTCATGTTAATCATTTGATTAGATGAGATTTGAACATTAAGTTTTGAAATTCTTCCAAAAGTCTGCTTTTATCATTGCAGAAATCTCCAAATTTAAGGTTAACAAGTAACCAATATGGTTTGTGGTTATTAATTTTTTGAATGTTTTTTATTAACCACTCTTGAAGGATTCTCCTTATTTTATTTCTTTCTACGGCTTTTTTTGAGACTTTTTTACTAATAGCAATTGCAACCCTAAATTTGTTTGAAGTATTTGTGAGTTTATGAGTTAAGAGGATTTCTGGATTTGATCTAGCAACTTTAAATGTCATTAATTTCCCATAATATGTTGTGGAATTATTATGAATATACTTAAAAGTCCTATGACCTTTTAAACGCATCTCCTTAGGTAAGGCCATTAAAATTACAAGTTATACAGCTATTCTCTCTCTACCTTTTTGTCTTCTGCTTTTAATAACTCTTCTCCCAGTATGAGAACGCATTCTCACTCTAAAACCAGATACACGTTTTCTTTTTCTTGAAGTTCCGCCAAAAGTTCTTTTAGTCATTTGTTTAATTATCCTTATTTAATTTATCATTTAATCGATCACTATAGTCCAGCTTCCTAAATAACTTGAAAATGATTTTCCTTTGTTTTGCCCATATGAATGAAATTGATATAAACCTGATTTTTTAGGATTAAAGACTTTTAAGACAATTGCATAACTATCTTTATTTGAAGGAATTGGTCTGAAGGGGTAAATATCTAGTGAACGTAAGCCTGATTCATTAGTATTAATTTCGATATCAGCTGGAATATCCTCTAAACATTTTGTTCTATTCTCAAAACCTCCGATTCTTACCTTGCAAAGACTAATTTTTTCGTTTTTTAAAGTGGATTTAAAGGTTTTAGGTATTGCTAGATTAATTTTCAAGAGATCACTTCTTCTATCAGATGGTCTTAAGAAAAAATAAATTGTATTTCTAAATTTCCTTTTATCTTCTTTTTGGAACCATTTTAATCTTCTATAGGCAGAGTTTTGATCCCACTGAAATTCCAATCCTGCTTTGGCATCTTGAATTTTATTAAAAAATGGAGTTGAAAATAGAATGGTGGGTATAACAAGAAATCTGAAAATTTTAAGGTTTGAAATTAGTTTATTTGTGTTTAACATTGAGAAAATAAATTTTTTCAGGTTTAATTCGTGCTATCCAACTTAAAATTGGAAAATAGTTTTATTTAGATTAACATCTATCTGTCCTTAATTTTGAAGCGCCTTTTAAATAAGGATGCTTTATAGGAATATTTGGCGGCAATAAAACTTGCGCCAAAATTCTTATACAAAAATCAACATCATCAGATACAAACATTTGTTGGCAGTCTAAGAAAGCTACTGAATCAAGCCCATTAAATTTTCTTGCAATTGAAGCGGGAAAACATGCATTTAAATCTTTTGTAGCTGTAAATGTAATAGATAATATGTTCGTCTTAATCAGATTGTTACGGGAAATTAATTCATTAATTAATTCCACTACGGCGACTTCTATTTCCCTCACAGAATTTCCAGATGCTGTTGTAGCCCCTCGAATAAATGTAATTTTATAATCATCTTTCATTTTCTCATGCATATCGATTTAAGGCCTATATAACCAAAGTACTTTATTGGATGAGTCAAACTCAAAAAAGATATTATTTATAATTTTCTCAACTATTCTGCTTCCAGGAATTAGTCCAAGTATTTTTTTCTTTTTTTTCCCAAATGTTAAGGGCTGAATTTTTGGATCAATATTAGCCATTTCTGCAGCTAGTTCCCTAGCAACAAATTCATCTCCAACTTTATCAACGAGACCAAGTTCGAGAGCTTGTGTTCCAGTGAAGATTCTTCCATCAGCAAATTTTCTTACTTCTTCAACAGGTAAATTCCTTCCTTCAGCAACAGCTTCAGTAAATTGTTTGTAACTTTCATCTATCAGTCCTTGAAGAAGAACTCTACCTTCCTCGCTTAGAGGTTTGTCTGGAGAGAGTATATCTTTAAATACCCCACTTTTAACAGTTTCAAATTTAATGCCGATTTTATCTAATAATTCAGATAAATTATTTCCTCTTATAATTACACCAATTGACCCTGTAATTGTGCCTGGATTTGCAACTATTTTGTCAGATGCGACACCAATGTAAACACCTCCTGAGGCTGAGATATTCCCAAAACTGGCAATGACTTTACATCCTTTACCTTTTAGTCTTTTAATAGCAGAATATATTTCTTGGCTATCCCCTACAGTACCCCCTGGTGAATCAATTCTCACGATTAAAGCAGGAAATTCTCTATCCTCAACTTGTTTAAGAGCTTTAAGGACAGAAACTCTTGTCGAACTTGTAATAGGCTCATCAATTACTATACGAGCCATTCTTTTTTTTGACTTTCGTCTAAAAGGCCAAATCATTCTTTTAAGGTAAATTCATAAAACTACTTTAAAAAGATTATCAGCACACCTAATGAATTCAATCTTAAATTGGTTTTTAATGATACTCCCTTTTGCGCTTTGGGGTACTTCAATGGCAGCGATGACTCCCTTGGTATCTAGTGCTGGGCCAGAGTTTGTGGCTTCTTTAAGATTATTTCCTGCAGGTATTCTTGTTCTAATAACAACATATTTGTTTAAAAGAGATTTAAAAATTTATAAGTGCGATCTGAAGTGGTTTTTCGTTTTTACTATTGTCGACGCCACTTTTTTTCAATTATTTTTAACATATGGTATTGAAAAAACTGGAGCAGGTCTAGGTTCTGTTTTAATTGATTCACAACCGCTTTTGGTAGCTATTTTAGCGAGGGGGATTTTTGGGAATTTAATTAATCCAATAGGATGGTTGGGACTACTTTTTGGCTTGGGAGGAATAGTATTTTTAGGAGTACCACAAGAATTTTTAGGGAATTGGTGGTTGATGTCTGATAAGTCTATGAATGATGTTGCTTTTAATTTTGGAGAACTTTGGATGCTTGCCGCTTCTCTAGCTATGGCATTAGGAACAATTTTAATTAGATTCACTTGTACTAAAAGTGATCCAGTTGCAGTTACAGGTTGGCATATGGTTTTAGGGAGTTTGCCATTAATTATTAAGCATTGCTTACAAACAAAGTTCGCAATAATTCCTGATTGGTCAATATTTGATTGGGGACTTATGTCATTTTCAAGTATTTTTGGAGGAGCAATAGCGTATGGCTTGTTTTTCTATTTTGCTAATAATAAAGAAATAACAGGGTTTAGCACCCTTGCATTTTTAACACCTGTTTTTGCTCTTTTAAGTGGAGGTGTTTGGTTAGATGAAAGACTAACTATTGTGCAGTGGATAGGAGTTGTATTTGTTCTTATCTCGGTATTTTTTGTTAGCCAGAGAAAGAGTTTATGGGAAAATAAATTTTCTGATACTACTATTTAAATAGAGTCTTTTTGTAAAAAGTCTAATAATGCGAATAGTTTTGATTAGTACTCCAATAGGGTTCTTAGGAAGTGGCAAAGGTGGTGGAGTTGAGTTAACTTTAAATTCTTTAGTTTCAGGTTTAATTTCTTTAGGTCATTCTGTTGAGGTTGTAGTTCCAAAAAATTCTAAGTTACATGAAAGTAATGTAAAAGCAAAATTACATTTTGTGGAAGGTGAAGATCAAATTAGTTGGCAGCATCAAAATTACAATTCCCCCGTAAGTATTCCAGACAATTCTCTTTTAGCAGGAATGCTTGAAAAGGGATTAGATATCGCTAAACATGCAGATGTATTGTTGAACATGTCATATGATTGGCTGCCTATTTGGATGACTCTAAATTTAGAAATACCCATTGCACATATTATTAGTATGGGTTCTGAAAGTTTAGTAATTAGTAATTTAATTTCTAAGGTATATGCTAAATATCCAAATAATTTTGCTTTTCATTCGAAAATGCAAGCTAATGATTATCCATTCATAAAAGAACCAATAATTATTGGGAATGGATTTAATTTAAATAATTATATTTTTCGAGATTCAGTGAAAGGCCCCTTGGCGTGGGTTGGAAGAGTGGCTCCGGAAAAAGGTTTGGAGGATGCAGTTTATGTGGCAAATGAACTTGGCGAAAAATTAAAAGTTTGGGGACTTATAGAAGATGAGGTGTATGCGTCAAATATAGAAAAATCATTCCCTCAAGGCGCTATAGATTGGATGGGCTTTTTATCTACCGATCAATTGCAAAAAGAACTTGGTAAATGCAGAGGGTTGCTAAATACTCCCAAATGGAATGAGGCATATGGGAACGTAGTCGTTGAAGCTTTAGCCTGTGGAGTTCCAGTTATAGCTTATAAAAGGGGAGGACCTAGTGAAATTATTCAACATGGGCAAACAGGTTATCTTGCTGATCCTGATGATAAAAAAAATATGCTTTCCTATGTAGAGATTATTGAAAAAATAAAGCGTCAGAAATGTCGAGAATGGGTAGAAAAAAATGCCTCTGCAGATATATTTGCCAACAAGGTTGTGACCTGGCTTAATAATGTAATCATCAAATATAAATAAAATAAATATATATATTAAATGATTCTTCTGAACTCAAAGAAAAGGCTTTTAAACTCAATAATAGTTTTAATTTTTGGGATTATAATATTTATTTTAGGTTTAGGTACTACAGGACTGGTGGATGAAACCCCACCCTTATTTGCCTCTGCGGCAAGGGCGATGAGTGAATCTGGTGACTGGATAACTCCGAAGGTCAATGGAATGTTCCGCTTTGATAAGCCTCCATTAATATATTGGCTAATGGGTTTTTTTTACTCATTACCGAATAACGAGATTTGGGATAGTTTAGGGACACTCTCAGCAAGACTTCCTTCAGCTTTAGGATCATTATTTTTAATGCTGATGATTGGAGATACTTTGTTTTGTTGGCCACAGAAGAGTGATAGGCAATTCCTTACTCCAATAGTTGCATCATTAGGTTTTGCTTTGTCTCCACTAATAATTATCTGGAGTAGAACTGCCGTGAGTGATGCTCTTTTAACTGGAACCTTGGGGATTAGCCTCCTTTTGTTTTGGAGAAGAATGGCAAGTGAAAATAATGGCCAATGTATTTCAGCGTGGGTATTTCTAGGTTTTGCAATTTTAACTAAAGGACCAGTTGCATTTGTTCTGGCATCATTGACTATTTCATCGTTCTTGTTTAGTCAGAAGAATTGGAAAATGTTGCTCTGTAAGTTAAACCCTAAGAAAGGTTTTTTAATAACAATACTTATAAGTGTTCCATGGTACATATTAGAACTGATAAAAGAGGGAAAGCCTTTCTGGGACAATTTTTTTGGTTATCACAATTTTCAAAGATATACCTCAGTTGTAAATAATCATGCCGAACCATTTTGGTTTTTTCTTTACATAATGATTTTGGCCTCATTACCATTCACTCCTTTTTTGTATCACGGGATATTCAAAGCCTTTCAGGATTTCTTGAAAAGTTCAAAACAAAGTTGCAATGTTAGTGAGACCCTTTATACCTATTCTTTATGTTGGTTAATTTCAGTTTTAATTTTCTTTAGCCTCTCTGCTACAAAACTACCAAGCTATTGGTTGCCAGCAATTCCAGCAGCGGCAATTTTAATTAGTAATAGCTTTAGAAACTTAAAAAATGCAAGTAAAAGTTATCTATATTTATTGATCTTTAATATTTTAATTTTGTTTGGTGTTTCAATGGCATTCTTTTTTTCAAATAATTGGTTAAGTTCAATAAATGATCCTGAAATGCCTAATCTTGCATCTGAACTAATAAGCTCTGGGATAATTTTTAAAGCTAAATTATTCTTCTCTTCATTTACACTTATTGCAATAATTTTATTTTCTTTAAAATCCAAAAATATCCTCCTTTATCTTCAAATTTTACTTTTAATTGGGCAATCTTTTTTGATGTCCCCAATAAGAAAATTAGCGGATACTTCTAGACAATTACCTTTAAGAAATATCTCAAAATTAATTTTAGATATTCGCGAGAGGCGGGAAACTTTAGCAATGATAGGGATAAGAAAACCTTCATTACACTATTATTCGAGGCAAATAGTTTTTTATGAACCAAACACTGAAGAGGGATTAATTAATCTTTCAGAAAGGCTAAATACTGATAGGAGAAAGAATTATGAGGACCAACCTGATTATGAATACAAATCTCTATTGGTCGTGATAGATGAATA
The DNA here is from genome assembly GCA_902538695.1 of uncultured Synechococcaceae cyanobacterium. Classification (GTDB taxonomy): domain Bacteria; phylum Cyanobacteriota; class Cyanobacteriia; order PCC-6307; family Cyanobiaceae; genus Prochlorococcus_A. The sequence continues at coordinate 29,146 of CACBGC010000004.1, forward strand.
CTCTTCCCGCCGTCAGCAATGGTCAAAAATTAATCATCAGAAATTGGGTAAATTTGGAATTTATAATTTATGGCGAATTCAAAAAAGTGATTTGAATAAGTATTCGAGATTTTTAGTTAAAAGTGGTTATAAATCTGACTGGGAAAATAGAAAAGTTGAAAAATTTTAACAAAGTCTCTTTTTAAGAAGAGCATTTTTTAAATCATCAATACTGCACTTGCTTGGGATATCGATTTTATTTAAATCTTCCATTAATTCGAGATCAATGACAGAATCTTCTGCTAAAAAACTAAAAACTTCATTAATGCTTATTCCCATATCTTGAGCCATTTCTGAGATAAGCCTTAGAGTATCCCTCCTTACAGAAATCCTTAGATCTAAAGGAATATATTCATTTTCAGGGTTTGCTGACTTCATACCCTAAATCTTAAGACATTATTTAGTTATCAGGATATAATCTTTACAATATTCATTAAACATGCTGATAGTGTATTCTTTAATTCAAGTTATTTAAATAAATAAATTCATAAACATCTTTAATAGAGGAATTGTAATTATTGAAATTAAGGTTGTAGTAAAAAGAATTTTTGAAGCTATTTTTTGTTTCACGCCATAAGCTTCTGCCATTAATATTGTGGATATTGCCGTTGGGGTTGCTGCCTGAAGAATTACTGCAGATGATTGATAGAAGTTGAAATTTAAGAATTTGGATATAAAAAAAATTATAAAGGGAAGAATAAATAACTTTAACAAAATTGAAAATTTAATTTTTTCATTCAGATCCAAAATCCTCTCATTTTGATTTGTGATTATTCCAAGTCTTGTTCCCACAATTATTATTGCCATAGCAATAACTATTCTTGCAGGAATCCAAAGATAATTGCCTAAAAATTCATCTATTTGAAAAAGATATGCAAGCAGTACCCCGATAATTCCTCTTGATGCAGGGCTATTTATCAATGCATTTAATAGCCCTTTGATGTTTGGGATGTTATTGCTATTGGATTTTTCTTGAAGCAAAAAAGGTCCAAATATCCAAGCGAAAAGTGTTGTTCCTAAATCAAATCCAATAGTGAAATTGATAGTTGTTGAAGGTAGAAGAGCTAGCGCAATTGGTATTCCAAGAAATGATGTATTACCTATTAGGCCTGCCAGCTGCAATGTGTAATTTGGAAGCCTCTTCTTAAATATTGGGACTATATTTATTAAAGTTATTAAAAATCCAATTACAGAGAATGCTAAAAATGCACTTTTAATTAGGTTTATATCTATACCCTCCTTTAACAGGAGACCCATTACACTTAATGGAATGCCAAATCTTATTAGAGGTCTTGCTATATATTTTGAAATCTTTGGATTTTTTTTTCCCATCAGAAATCCAAAGATTAAAAAAGGGATAATATTTATAAAAAGAGAGTAGATGGTATTAATTAAATATTTATTAAAGCAATATTAACTCGCCGAAGTGCAGTAAAAGTGTTTTTTATTATTCATTAAAAATTTATATTATCTTCCAGATTGCATTGTCAGGGATTGCAGGAGATTCATATAAATTTTTTGGTTCTTTAGTCAAAACTCTCCATGTAGGAACTCGACAAGTTACGTAAGCAGGACTTTCTATTAAAACTCCTGGCTTCTCATCAAAAGTACAAGTAAAACCTTCCTTCCAATATCCACCATTGTTAAGGCTACCTTTAAACCAAACCCAGCATTTTGAAGTTTTCAAGATCAACAAATTTTGTTTTATTTTAATCAAGATTTCAATAAATCAAAATTTCTTAAGTTAAAAAGAATTTATATTTTAGTTTTTTGAAAAATATATTTTAGAGATTAATATCAATAAATTTAGGATCAGCGTAATTAAATTTGCTACCAATATTGGTGTAGAAGAAATTTTATAACCGTAAATAATCCAAGATAAAACACCGATAATAAACATTATTAAGGTTGTCAAAGAAACATCATCTGCCTTTTTTGTTTTTAAAGTTTTTATCAATTGAGGTAGAAATGCTGCTGTTGTTAAAATCGCTGCAAAATATCCAAATATATCTATATTCATAAAAATATTTAAAAAACTATTGTTTAATTAAATCAGTCAAAAATCCTAGGGGATCCCTCATATTTGATGAATAGCCAAGTACATCATTTGAAAAAAATTTATAAATAATTTGATTTTTATTATTTAATAGAAAAGAAGCCCCTCTTTGAGGAAGGTATTCTTCATTAAGAATATAATCACTCCAATTTTGAATTATTTCCTTCATATTATTTAATCTAAATGTTGCTAATTCAAATGGTCTTAAATAACCATCTCCGAAAACCTGTCTAAAAGAATTACCTGAAAATTTTAGAAATTTTAAAACATCAATTTTGTCTGATTCTGAATAGATTTGCTTTGCTTTTTGGTCGCCAGTATAACCTCTAATAACTTCT
>CACBGC010000005.1 GCA_902538695.1 uncultured Synechococcaceae cyanobacterium
GTTTCAAATTTCGAATAATTGGAGCAACTATCTTTTCATTATTGCTTTCTTTGAGTAGTTGGGCATTTATACAAAGTTACTCCGAAAAAGTTGTAATAGAAGGTGCAAAATATGTTCCAATTGTTTATGACAATGGGTTCGATTTGATAATTGCTAAAGCAGATGATAAATTTCCAGAAGAATCTATTAAACCAACTTTAGAACAATTATCGAAAAACTTATTGAAAGGTAGCCGATCGGGTGCAAACGTAAAAATAAAGATAAGAAAACTTGAAAAAATTTCGGATAATGTAAGTAAGCCAGTTGTAATAGGAGAAGTTCAAAAAAATGTCAAAATGAATTTGTCTCTAAAAAATGGAAATTAAAAAATTTTTAGACTTTTTGCCAACTAACTTTAGACATGAGAAATCTTTTTTTATTCAAAATAATCTAACTGACTTTGAAAAATTAAGTAATCTTTCAGACTTAGATATAAATGAAATTCAAAGAAAATCTTCACTATGTACGTTGAATAATCTTAAGAAAATCAGAGCTATAGCTATTTTTAAAAAAGAAATTGGAATTTCTCCACCGCAAGCATATCTACTTTTACATTGCGGTATATCTTCTCTAAAATCATTATCACTTTCTACTCCTTACGAATTAGAACGCAAAATTGGTAGATTAGAAAGAATTCTGAGAGTAAAAACTGAGACAGATACAACTTTTACTCTATTTAAAGAATGGATCAAAAAAGCTAGTCAAATCGAAAAATCTATTTAAATCTTGGATAAAAAAATTTTTTAATGTAGAATTTATAAAAAAGTCGGTGATAATGAAACCTTTGTTATTTTTTTTATTTTTGTTTTCCAACTCTATATACCCTGTTTTTAGTCAATCTAACTTATTGGAAAGTGTAAAAAAGAATCCAAACGAAGCTAGGAATTTATGTAATAAGTTTAGAGAGTTTAATTCTCAAGGTATTTCAGCTAGTTCAGATAAAGCCATAGATTATGTATCAAACAAAAAAAAGTTAACTCCCGTTAATGCAGAGATCTTTTCTATTTACGTCATAGGGCTGCACTGTCCAGACATTATCTAAAGCCTAAATGTCTGGTTCAAGATGGTTCGATAAGTATCTAGTACTTAGAGATGGAGTAAGACTTATATCGAGGATTTGGTTACCTAATGGTAATGGGCCATGGCCTGCATTATTGATGAGACAACCTTATGGCAAGGAAATAGCTTCAACTATCACATATTCCCACCCTGAATGGTGGGCTTCCAAAGGATATATGGTAATAATTCAAGATGTTAGAGGTATGGGTTCTTCTGAAGGAATATTTAATGGTTTTTCTCAAGAAGCTAGCGACACTTCAGAAACACATGAATGGGTAAGGTCTCTTAAAGAATGTAATGGAAAACTTGGCTTATATGGTTTTTCATATCAAGGATTTACTCAATTAACTGGTGAGTCAAATTCAAAGCCACCTGATTGTTTATCTCCAGCAATGACTGGGATGAATATTAAGGATCATTGGTGCTCAGATGGAGGAGCATATTGGTGGCATAACAATATTGCATGGGGACTTCAAATCTCAGCACTAAAAATGAAAAGAGAAAATAAATTTTTAGAGTGGGAAAATATAAGATTAGCCTTAGAAAATAAAAGTTATTTAAGGGAAGGAATTGATACTTTAAAAAAATACGATCCTAGTAGCTTTGTTTTGGAATGGCTTGAAAATTTAAATAATGCTTGCCCATTTGAAGAATTTAAACCAATCTCAGCATGGATTAAACAACCTATGTTAATTATTGGAGGGCTTTGGGATCCGCATTTAAAAGGAGCCTTTGATCTTTATAAAAAATCTAAAGAAGCTGGTGGAAACCCAGAAATTATTATTGGGAATGCGACACATCTAAATTGGTGGGAGGGATCACAAGAATCTTTATTAAAATTTTTTGATAAACATTTAAAATCAAATGAGGAATTTAATTCAAAGAATTTAAAAGTCGAGAAAAAAATATGGAATATTTCATTACATAAATGGGAAGAATTTGATAATAAATTTCATCCTGAATTTATTTTTGGGCTAAAGAGCGAAGGCACAGCGAATGTAGAGGTTGAAGATGGAAGTCTGACCATAAATTCGAAAGGCTCAGGATGGTTCACAATTGTTAGTGACCCATGGAGACCTACTCCATCTGACGGTGGTCATTTAGGTCCAAATCCAGGAAGCTTTAATAGAAATATTATTGATAAACGCATGGATGTAGGTGTTTTTCAAACAAATTATTTTGAAGAAGATCAATATTTCAAAGGGGTTCCCAAATTAGAAATCCTTGTAAAAAGTGATCAGCCCAATTTCGATATCTGCCTTGCTTTATCCCTAGTTGAAGAAGGTAATGAGAAGGTGAATCAATTTTCAACAGGATTCTTAAGGGTTAAAAACTCCAAAATAAGTGAAGAATGCATGTATCAAATAACAATGCAGCCAACAAATATTTGTTTGATTAAAGGAAGCAAGCTTCGCTTATCAATATCTTCATCAGCTTATCCCGCTATTGGAGTTAATCCTGGATTTGGGGAAGGAAATATTGGGGCGCCTTCAGCAAATCATAGAGTTATTACTCTAAGTTTTGGCCTTAATAAAACATTTATGAAAATGACCCCATTTTTTAATAAATAATTATTTTTTTGGGTAATCATTTGATATTATTAATCCTTAATATCTACCAGTCATGATCGAAACAATTCAAGCAGACTGGATTAAATCAGAAGCTATCAACCTAGAAAATTGTTGCAATGATAATCCATTAAAAATATTAGGTCCTCATTTTTATGAAGAACATTGGTTAATTAGGGTATGGATGCCTGAAGCCGACGAAGTTAAAATAAATTTTAAAAACAAAACTTATAATGCCGAAAGCATAAACCATAAATGGCTTTTTGAAGCTATCCTGCCTGAAAATCCAAAACACAATTACGAAATAAATATTTCACGAGGAGGGATCACACATACACAACATGACCCTTGGTCATATAGACAAGAGTGGATGGGAGAAGTTGATAGACATCTTTTTGCAGAAGGTAATCATCATCATATTTGGGAAAAAATGGGAGCACATCTCATTGAAGAAAAGAATCAAAAAGGGGTCATGTTTTGCATTTGGGCTCCAAATGCAAAATCAATCTCGATAATTGGGGATATAAACTCTTGGGATGGAAGACATCATCCAATGCAAAAAAGATTAGGGGGAATTTGGGAACTATTCATGCCATCAATGCAAGAGGGCGACACATATAAATACGAAATAAGAACACAACAAGGTCATATTTATGAGAAAGCTGATCCATATGGTTTCCTTCATGAAATCAGACCTCAAAATGGTTCAATAGTTTCAAAGTTGAAAAACTTTAATTGGAATGATAGTTCTTGGATTTCAAACAGAGATTCTTCTAGTCAAATTAACAAGCCAATTTCAGTTTATGAAATGCATTTAGGGAGTTGGCTCCATGAATCAACAGATAAGAAATATCTGGAGGACAATGGTGAACCAAGAAACCCAGTACCTGCAGCCGATTTAAAACCTGGGTCACGATTATTAACTTATCCGGAATTAACCAAGAAACTAATCCCTTACGTAAAAGAAAGAGGATTCACTCATATTGAACTAATGCCAATATCTGAACATCCTTTCGATGGTTCATGGGGATACCAAGTTACAGGCTGGTATGCCCCAACAAGTAGATTTGGCACCCCAAATGAATTTAGAGAGTTTGTAAATAAATGTCATGAAGAGGGCATAGGTGTAATTCTTGATTGGGTGCCCGGTCATTTCCCAAAAGATAAGCATGGTTTAGCATTTTTTGATGGCTGCCATCTTTATGAGCATGGAGATTCACGAATAGGTGAACACAAAGAATGGGGAACCCTAATATTTAATTACAGCAGGAACGAAGTAAGAAATTTCTTAGTCGCAAATCTCGTTTATTGGTTTGAAGAGTTTCATATTGATGGCATAAGAGTAGATGCTGTAGCTTCCATGCTTTATAGAGATTATCTACGTCCTGATGGAGAATGGATACCCAATGAAAATGGTGGCAATGAAAATATAGAAGCCGTTAAATTTCTTCAACAGGCTAATCATGTACTCTTCCAACACTTCCCAGGTGCACTTTCTATCGCTGAAGAATCAACAACTTGGCCAATGGTAACCAAACCAACTGATATGGGAGGGTTAGGGTTTAACTTGAAATGGAATATGGGATGGATGCACGATATGCTTGATTATTTTGAAATAGATCCTTGGTTTAGGCAATTTCATCAAAATAGTGTGACTTTCTCAATTACATATAACTATACAGAGAACTTTATGCTTGCACTTAGTCATGATGAGGTTGTCCATGGTAAAAGTCATCTTTTGCATAAAATGCCTGGCGATGACTGGAAGAAATATGCAAATACTCGAGCATTATTAACTTATATGTGGTCCCACCCTGGTAAAAAAACAATATTTATGGGAATGGAATTTGGGCAAAGACAAGAATGGAATGTTTGGGATGACCTGCAATGGGAGTTACTAGAATTTGAGCCCCATAAAGGTATTAGAAACTTGATTGATGACCTAAACGTTCTTTATAAAAATGAACCTGCATTATGGAAAAATGACTTTGATCCTTATGGATTCCAATGGATAGATTGTAATGACAAATCTAATTCGGTTATAAGTTTCATGAGAAGAGAAAACGATACCAATGAGTGGCTTGTTGTTGTTGCTAACTTTACACCTAATACTCATGGGTCATACAAAGTAGGTGTTCCTGTGGAAGGATTCTATAAAGAAATATTTAATTCAGATAGCTCTAGATACGGGGGCAGTAACAAAGGAAATATGGGAGGTAAAGAAACTATAAATTACAATATACATGATTATCAAAATGCTCTAGAACTTGCTTTGCCCCCATTAAGCGTGAGTATATTCAAACATCAATAAAAAATAAGAAGGCTCATTTAACTTAGTGCTTCATATAAATGTTCATATAACGATTTTGCTCTGCTTTACATTGTAAGATTTTTAAGTTGGATTTTAATTTTTTAACCATATCTAATTGAAAAATGGGTCAAGATTTACCACTACTACTTTCTGCCGCATTAGGTGAAAAAGTAAATAGGCCTCCAGTATGGATGATGAGGCAAGCAGGAAGATATATGAAAATCTATAGAGATTTAAGGGAGCGTTACCCAAGCTTTAGAGAGAGGTCTGAGAATCCAGAACTATCGTATGAGATTTCAATGCAACCTTTTCATGCTTTCAAACCGGATGGTGTGATCCTTTTTTCAGATATTCTCACACCTCTTCCAGGAATGGGCATAAATTTTGAAATAATAGAAAGTAAGGGTCCAATAATTGAAGACCCAATAAGAACTCTTAACCAAATAGAAAATTTAAAAGAATTAAATCCAAGTGAGAGTTTAAGTTTTGTTGGGCAAGTTCTTTCTTCACTAAAAAAAGATGTGAATAATGAGGCAACAGTTTTAGGTTTTGTTGGCGCGCCTTGGACTCTTGCCGCATATGTAGTTGAAGGTAAAAGCAGTAAAAATTATTCTCTAATAAAATCAATGGCTTTTAAAGAACCAAATTTACTTCATAAACTTCTTGATCATTTTGCAAAATGCATTGGTGAATATCTAAAATACCAAATAAAGTCTGGAGCGCAAGTAGTACAAATTTTTGATTCATGGGCTGGTCAACTAAGCCCACAAGATTATGATATCTTTGCTGGGCCGTATCAAAAAAAGGTTGTTGACATTGTAAAAGAGGAATACCCAGAAACACCAGTAATTCTCTACATTTCAGGAAGTGCTGGAGTCATTGAAAGAATGGCAAAAACTGGAGTCGATATAATCTCATTAGACTGGACAGTAGATATTGAAGAGGCTTGTAAGAGAATCCCTAGCGAGATAGGAATTCAAGGTAATGTTGACCCAGGCATTTTATTCGGGAACAAAGAATCAATAAAAGAAAGGATAGATAATACTTTTAATAAAATTAAAGACAGAAAATATATTCTTAATTTGGGTCATGGGATTTTACCTGGAACTCCAGAAGAAAATGCTCAAACATTTTTTGAACATGGAAAAAAACTCACTTACTAATCAAAGTCTTGGGATATAAAAACTTATTAATAACAGGCGCTAATGGATGTGTTGGCCAATATTTAGTTGATTGGTTTTTGAAAAACACAAAATTCAGGCTTTATCTCATGGTGAGGGACAAAAGTAAGTTACCAATTTCTGTTCAAGAAAATAAAAAAGTCAAGTTAATAGTGTGCGATATCAGGGAATCAAATAGGTATAAAAAAGAAATTAGTCAAATTAATTACCTAATACATACTGCTACAGCTTGGGGAGATCCAAAAAGAGCCTATGAAGTAAATATAAAAGCTTTTGAAGAATTACTAGAAATGCTTGATATTGAAAAGTTAGAAAAGATTATTTATTTTTCAACAGCTAGTATTCTTGATACCCAAACAGAATTAATGAGGGAATCATTGATTTATGGAACAGAGTACATTCAAACAAAATATGAATGTTTCCAGAGACTTAGAGAAAGCTCATTCGCAGAAAAAACATTCGCTGTTTTCCCTACCTTGGTTTTTGGAGGGAATCTTGGGAAAAAAAGTAAATATCCTGTGAGTTATTTAACTAGTGGATTGAAAGAAATTGGGAAATGGCTTTGGTTAGCAAGATTTTTAAAACTCGATTCTAAATTTCACTTTATACACGCAAATGATATCGCCCAGATTTGCGGGTTTCTAATTAAAAATCATAAAGAACAGCAATACAAAGGCTTTAGAAAATTTGTGCTAGGTCAAAAATTCATTTCAATTGATGATGCCATAATTACACTTTTAAAGAAACATAATATGAGGAGATTTTTTGCGATACCGCTTTCAAAAAATATTCTAAAAATATTATTAAGAATTCTCCCCATCCAAACTACTCCTTGGGATAGCTTCAGTATCAAAAAATATGACTTTAATCATGTCCCCATCACTAATCCTGAGACTTTTAAACTTAAAAGTTATGCCAAGTCACTGAATGATATTTTAAGGTTATCAAAGTTACCAAGCTGTAATAACAATTAAAATTCTCGCAGTTAGGTTCCCAAAGCCTTGTAATATGTAAAGATAAGCAAATTTTTTATTATGTTACGTTCAATCTTTGCAGGGTTATTTGCAATAGTTTTAACTCTAGGTTTAGGAATTTCATCAGTTTCAGCTAAGACTGTTGAAGTAAAACTTGGAACAGATGCTGGAATGCTTGCATTTGAACCAAGTACAGTAACCATTAGTGCTGGTGATACAGTTAAATTCGTCAATAATAAACTTGCCCCTCACAATGCTGTTTTTGATGGGCATGAGGAATTAAGTCATGCGGACCTAGCTTTTGCTCCAGGAGAGTCTTGGGAAGAAACATTTGATACTGCTGGAACTTACGATTACTATTGCGAGCCACATAGAGGTGCTGGAATGGTAGGTAAAGTTGTTGTTGAATAAATCTTCTGAATAGTTAAAAACCCTTTTTGACTTAATATTCATTACGGTCATACCCAAATTTTGATTGATGAAAATAGTTCCAAGCGAATTCTCTAATTCTGCTTGGAACTTTTTTATTTTTGCCAAAGAAATTGCTTATAAAAATTATCAACAAAATGTAGACTCTGATAATTTACTATTAGCTCTTATAAAAGATGACAATATTACAAAACAGATTTTTAAAAAAAATAATGTAAATCTAAAAGATCTTGAGAGGGAAATAATTTCTTCATTAAATGCGAAGGCAAAAATGAAAAATAAACAAGACAATTTATATATAGGTGATACTCTTCACAAAATATTTTTGAAGGCGAATGATATTAAAATTACTTTAAATGATGTAGTGATATCAACAGAACACTTAGTTTACGGTTTCACTTATGATGATAAATATGGATTTCAAATTTTAAATCAAAAAGGTATTCCAGAATTTCTTGAAATTATTAAGAAAATGAAGTCAGATCAGGCATTAAAAAATGAATTTAATAGTTCTAATGAGTCTTTGGAAAAATATGGTATTGATCTAACTCAATCTGCACGAGATGGGATTTTAGACCCTGTTATTGGTAGGGATGAAGAGATTAGAAGAACAATTCAAATATTGAGTAGAAGAACAAAAAATAATCCAGTTCTTATTGGAGAACCTGGGGTTGGGAAAACAGCCATTGTAGAGGGGTTAGCTCAAAGAATTATTAATGGCGATGTACCTTCTGCGCTACAAGATAGGAAACTAATTTCATTAGATATGGGTTCACTTTTAGCTGGAGCAAAATATCGTGGAGAATTTGAAGAAAGAATAAAAAATATTCTAAAGAAAGTGAAAGAATCAGACGGTAAGATTATTCTTTTTATTGATGAAATTCATACGGTAGTTGGTGCAGGCGCTAGTGGAGGTTCTTTAGATGCAAGCAACCTATTAAAACCAATGCTTGCGAGAGGAGAACTTAGATGTATTGGTGCTACAACTATTAGTGAACATAAACAAAATATAGAAAAAGATCCTGCTTTAGAACGAAGATTTCAAAAGATAAAAGTTGATGCTCCTTCAATAGATGATACTGTATCAATTTTAAGAGGATTGAGAGAAAGATACGAAGTTCATCATAGTGTGAGAATTTCTGATAATGCTTTAGTTGCTGCTGCAACACTTAGCGAAAGATATATTAACGATAGATTTCTTCCTGACAAAGCAATAGATCTAATCGATGAAGCAGCCTCAAGATTAAATATGGTCATAACTTCCAAACCTGAAGAAATTGATGAAATTGATCGAAAAGTTCTACAGTTTGAGATGGAAAAATTATCTTTAAAAAGAGAAACGGATGATTTTTCATTAGAAAGATTAAAAAAAATCAATAATGAACTTTTATCCCTTAAAGATAAACAGGCAGAATTAGGCGCTAAATGGAAAAAAGAAAAAGATGAAATTGATGATATTAGCAGCATAAAAGAAGAAATTGAATCTGTTCAATTGCAAATAGATCAAGCCAAAAGGAGCTTTGACCTCAACAAAGCAGCAGAATTAGAATTTGGAACTTTAAATTCTTTGCAAAAAAAATTGAAAGAAAAAAGTGAGTCCCTAGTAAATTCTCAAAAAAATGGAGATACAAGTCTTTTAAGACAAGAGGTAACTTTTGATGATATTGCAGAAGTTGTCTCAAAGTGGACCTCTATTCCAGTACAAAACTTAAACCAGTCAGAAAAAGATAAACTCTTGAGCATCGAGTCAATCCTTAAAGAAAAAATTATTGGTCAAGATAGTGCAATTAAGGCAGTTGCAGATTCCATTAAGAGATCAAGGACTGGTCTAAATGATCCAAGCAAGCCATTAGCCAGTTTTCTCTTTTTAGGTCCAACTGGTGTTGGGAAAACAGAGCTAAGTAAAGTAACAGCCAAAATAATATTCGATTCAAATTCTTCAATTACAAGACTGGATATGTCTGAATATATGGAAAAGCATTCAGTGAGCAAAATTATAGGTGCGCCTCCTGGATATTTAGGTTTCGAATCAGGCGGTCAACTAACTGAAGCTGTACGCAAAAATCCTTATTCGTTAATACTCCTAGATGAAATAGAGAAAGCTCACAAAGATATTTTAGATATTCTCTTACAGGTTCTTGATGATGGAATCATTACTGATAGTCAAGGTCGTACAATCAATTTCAAAAATTCAATCATTGTTCTCACAAGTAATTTAGGAAGTCAATCAATAAATGATTTATCAGTTAGAAAAGAAGATACAAATGAAATTAAAAAAGTAGTAGATAATGAAATTAAAAAATTTTTCAAGCCTGAGTTTTTAAATCGACTTGATGAAATAGTTATTTTTAATAATTTAGAATTAAATGACATAAAAGAAATTGCAAAAATCCAGCTTCAACATTTAGAAAAAAGACTTAACAAAAAAAACTTAAAATTCAAAATTACGGATGAAGCAATTAACCAACTTGTCAGAAATAGTTTCGATCATGCCTATGGCGCAAGACCTTTAAAAAGAATTATTCAAAAACAAATTGAGACAAAAATTTCAAATAATATATTGAATAATCATTACCTTAATAAAGACGAGATTAATATTTATCTGATTAATGGAGAGATAAATGTTGATTAAATATCTTATTAAAGAATCCTATACGACTTTAAAATAAACAAGTTTAATCTAAGATTTGAACCAATCAGGAATTTCCTCATAACTTGCTTTATTCGATTTATTTTCTTTTGATTCTGTTTTCCAACAGCATGTTCTACCCTTATCCTTATCCTGTAAGTATTCATTAGCCCATCTCCAAATTAATTCAGAGGTGAACTCCATTCCCACATTATCCATAATTCTCAGATCTAAAGCATCTAAGTCATGTAATTTTTCCCAGTAATTCAGCAAAGGGTCATCTTTATTTATTAGAAAAGTATGGTCAAATTGATCCTTTAGTCTATTTTGTAGGGGCTTTAGACTTGAAAAATCGACAACAAAACCATTTAGGTCCAATTTTTTTGCAGTGAACCAAAAGGTGAATGATCTTGAATATCCATGCACAAATCTGCAGTGGCCCTCATGGCGCCATTGCCTATGTGAACAAGGAAAATCCTCGTAACTTTTGCTGCATGAAAATTTCAGAGAATGAATATACATCAATTAACTGTTAGGATAATTTTTAATAAAACACATTGAGTAGGATTTAACATAACGAACATAATGACTTATTCAACTAATTTTTCGATAGAGGATCTACGCTTTGATAATTATGGATTAATCCCTGCAATAGCACAAGATTGGCTTGACGGATCAATTCTTATGCTTGCTTGGATGAACAAAGAATCTTTAACAATAACACTTGAAACCAAAAACGTTCATTATTGGAGTAGATCAAGATCCGAAATTTGGAGAAAAGGAGCTACAAGTGGAAGTACACAAATACTTAAGGAGATAAGATTCGACTGCGATAATGATGCACTAGTCCTTTTAATTGAGCAAAACGGTTCAGGAGCATGTCACACTGGGGAAAAAAGTTGTTTTTTTAACGAAATCAAAATTAATCAAAGTGATAAAAAAGAGAAAAAAACAACTCCCTTCTCAAATATTTGCTCTGAATTATTTAACACAATTAACGAAAGATCAATAAATCCATCAGAAAAAAGTTACACAAATCATTTATTAACAAAAGGTAGTAATACTATTTTGAAAAAAATAGGAGAGGAATCTGCAGAATTTATAATGGCTTGCAAAGATAATGATAAAAATTCAATCTCAAATGAAGCTGCTGATTTAATTTATCATCTGCAAGTAGCCCTTATGCATAAAGGGGTCGAGTGGAGAGAAGTACTTGCTGTTCTAGAATCAAGAAGAAAAAATTAAAAAAAATAAAATTTATAGTTTTTAATTTTTTTTCCTTAAATCTTAAAAAAATAATGTTAATTAACTAATTAATAATTATTAATTAATTATTAATTAATTATTACATGTATGGCTTATTACTGAATTGACTATAAGTTAAATATATTAACAATGAGGTAAATCGTGAGTTCATTAAGCGATTTTCTTGGTGAAATAGGTCGTCATCAACTTTTGACTCCAGAAAGAGAACTCACAATGGGCAGAAAAGTCCAAGAAATGGTAGTACTTGTTAATAGATGTCAAGAGGCAGGAGGAAAAGGCCCCGCTTGTGAATATTCCGAAGCTGAGAGAAAAAAGATAAAAATTGGTGAAAAAGCTAAAAATGAGATGATAACAGCCAATCTAAGACTAGTTGTAAACCTCGCTAAAAGATACCAAGGGAAAGGATTAGAATTACTGGACTTAATTCAGGAGGGCACATTAGGTCTTACAAGGGCCGTAGAAAAATATGATCCGTCTAGAGGACATAGATTTTCCACCTATGCTTATTGGTGGATTAGGCAAGGTTTAAATAGAGCATTGTCAACTCAAAGTAGAACGATAAGGATCCCTGTTAACATTAATGAAAAACTTACAAAACTAAGATCAGCAAAATCAAAGCTTATGCAACTTAAGGGGATTCCACCTACTAGTTATGAGCTAGCTGAAGAAATGAAAATAACCAAAGAGGAAATTGACGAACTCCTTTCTTGTGAATTGAGAAGCATCACTGTTAGTCTTCAAGGTACTGTTAAATCAAAATCAGATCCTTCCGAATTAGTTGATATTCTTCCAAGTGATCAAACTCCCCCAATGGAATTAGCTGAATTAGCTGAAAGGACAGCCTCGGCTTGGAAGTTATTAGATAAAGCAAATTTAACTGAAAAAGAAAGAAAGATAGTAAGCTTAAGATTTGGTTTAGATGGCTCAAATGAATGGAGAACTTTAGCTGAAGTTGCAAGACATATGAGTTGTAGCAGGGAATATTGCCGACAAGTTGTTCAACGTGCTTTAAGAAAACTTAGAAAAGCAGGAATACAGAATGGATTAGTTGATAGTATTAGCTAAAAATACCATTAAAAATATTTAAATTTCATTTATAAGGATGAAAGAGAACTACAAAACTCAAGAAAAAATCTATGATGCTGAAGTTTTAGAAAGTTCAACATTTGATGAAAATATCATTATAAAGATTCTTATTAAAGCGGGAAGAACAATCGCCAAGCCTGCCTTAGAAGTTTTGGAGATGGCATTAGATCCTTATACTCCTGCACAAGTGAGAGTTTCATTAATGGCTGCTCTAGCATATTTGATTATGCCATTTGATCTTTTCCCTGACTTTATGCCTTTAGTTGGTTTTAGTGATGATTTTGTAGCCCTCACAGCAGTACTCAGTATATGGAGCAAATACATGACTCCTTCAATAAGAGCAAGAGCAGAGAATAAGCTTAATAAGTTATTTCCTTTTTATTGAATGAGTAAATTATCTACACAGGAAGAAAAAGAACTCGTCTCCTTCATTAAAGATTGGTTAAAAACGCATGGATTTACCCAAAAAGACTTAGCAAATGAATTAAATATTAAATCGAGTAGAACCTCAGAGATTATTCTCAAAATGAAAGAATTATATAAAAAAGGCGGCATGTTCAATATTGCAAAAAATCTTATAAAGATTGAGCAAAAATGGTTAAACAATATTAAGAACGATTATCTAGAAACGAAACAAATACCACCATATAATCAATTAGATATCGACTCATTAGTAAACCAGATAAATCAAGATACTAGAAAATAAATATTATTTAAAATAATACATTTTTAATTAAAAATGATATAACCTCTTAAAACTAACGTTTAAATAAATATCGTTTTAACTCCTAAATAAGATAAATAATTGAATTATTAAAGCAAAAATAATACGTATTTTTAAGTTAAATTAATTCTTTTAATAAATAGCTAATAATTACTAAATTTATTCGTAAATCATATTTAAAATGCTTGAATCCAGGGATAAATATCATAATTAATCCATATACCTTTTTCCCAATATATATCCTCCTCAATAAGATCTTTCAACTCCTTTATATCATTAGCATTAAAAATTCCAAACAAATATTTGGTACATTTTGTTGGCCCTAATGTAACTAAAATATCACTATCTTTTAAGTTTTTAAGTCTCTTAAGATGTTGTTCTCGAAATGGTTCCCTTTTAATAATTGCATCTTCACAGTACCGACCAAAAACTACAAACTTTTCCATTTTAAATATAAATAATAGAATGAATAGATACTTAATAATTGCATATATTACGCGCAGATTGCTATGTTATTTAATACAACTTTCTTTTAATTAATTATGCTAACTGGTAGCGATCTCCTTGCAAAAGTTAAAGAACTTGGTGATGTTAGCAAATCTGACCTAGTTCGCGCTTGTGGATATGTTTCCACTAAAAAAAACGGAGGTGAACGCTTAAACTTTACAGCATTTTATGAAGCACTTTTAGAAGCAAAAGGGGTTAATCTTGGTGATTCTGGAGTTGCAGGTATTGGAAAAGGTGGAAGAAAACTTAGTTATATTGCTACAGTTCAAGGCAATGGAAATCTTCTGATTGGGAAAGCATATACAGCACTTCTTGATTTAAAAGCAGGTGATGAATTCGAAATTAAGCTCGGAAGAAAACAAATCAGATTATTACCTACAGAAGAATCTTAAAGACAACAACAATAAATTGGTAATAACATTTTTAATTTTCTATAAATAATTCTTTTAATTAATAAATTATCTTTGTATTTATTATTTTTGATCAGCAGCTAAACGCATTTCTTTACAAAACTCACCAACATGATCGACAACATCTTTTTCACTTGAGCTCGAGATTCGTTTTACAAATGCACTCCCAATAATTACTCCATCTGCTCCCCACTCACGAACTTTATTAACATGTTCTGGAGTTGATATTCCAAAACCAACAGCAATTGGATTACTATTTACATCTTTTAATTTAGAAATAAGATTTTCTACTCTATTTTCCATTTTATTTCTCTCACCAGTGACACCTGTAACACTTACTAAATAAGTAAAGCCTTTTGTATGGTTTGATATTTGTTTCATTCTTTCAAAAGGAGTAGTTGGCGCTACCAATAAAATTAAGTCCATAGAATGGTTACTAACTATTTTAGAAAATTTATAAGCTTCCTCCAAAGGGAGGTCAGGAACTATTAGTCCAGAAACTCCAGCATCAGATGCCATCTCACAAAACCTTTCAAAGCCAAAACATAGTAATGGATTCAAGTAAGAAAAAAGGATGATGGGGATATTTAACTTACCTTTTAAAGACTCTAAAAGTTTAATTACTTTTCTTAAACTAGTACCTGACTTCAAGGCGCGAGAGGCGGCCACTTGAATAACAGGTCCATCTGCAAGTGGGTCACTATAGGGGATACCTAATTCAATAAGGTCAGCTCCATTATCTTGTAACTTTAATAAGATCTCAGACGTGATTTCAATATTGGGATCACCAGCCATTATAAAAGGCATTAAAGCAAATTTTTTTTTATTTTTTAACTCACAAAACATCTCATCTACCTTAGATAAAGATTCATTTTTAGTAATTTGCATTTTGTTATCTTTCATAATTTTTAGATATTTTTTTTATGAAAAATTTATGGATTTTTCTCTAAATCTTCCATAAGTTTTTGCTGCTCTTCGTTTGACAATGAGTTGAATTTGGTTTCTAGTTTATCATTAACAACTTTTTCATACTCTTTTCTATAACGCTTCCTTTGTTCCATAAATGTCATTTTTCCATTTACAACTCTATAAACATAAGATGTTACCCAAGTAATAACAATCAAAATCAAGATACAACTTGATAGAGTAGTGGCTGTAAAATTATCGATGCCAATTTGCGGTGCAAATTTATAACTAATTAATCCTATTAATGAAATAAATAAACCTATTTGTATAACTTTTCCTTTAGTCAATTATTTACCCTTTACCACTTCCTTTTAATCTGAGATTTAAAAATGGAGAAAATAAAATTAAACCAGGAAAGAAAAGAAATACAAGGCCATAAATTCCTAATCTTTCAAATTTGCCCATAATATTCCATCTATTATTCATCCAGTAAAATAGTAACAATGGGATAACCAATAAATAGGTAGAAATAATTCCGATATAAGCAATTAAAGTAGCGAATGAATTATTGAAAAAACTTTCCATTTTAATTTATGGTTGCTTAGTTAAAACATAACAACTATTGGAAGTTATCGTCAGAACTAAAAATAAATAATTAAATAATGGGAGTGGGGGGACTTGAACCCCCACGAGCTAAATCGCTCGACGGATTTTAAGTCCGGCGCGTCTACCAATTCCGCCACACTCCCAAAGGAATTTGCGCTATCTAATCGTAGCTGAAAGTATCCCATTTAACCAAGAAAAATTGGAAAATTTACACTTTTAATTGTCAGATTAAATCTAATTTTTTAATTTACTATTCCCTCTACTTGCCATTGTAAAGTTTCACCTGCATGAAATGGTTTTATTTGTCCAACAATATTTTTTTCTTCAAGAACATCAATATATTCTTTAATTTTGTTAGGTCTAGAAACTAATTTTAATTTTTCTTTATTTGGTGGGACATTATAAAAATTAGGGCCATTCAAACTTGCAAACTTTTCAAAATTATCTAGAGCATCCTCCTCTTCGAAAACTGTTAAGTAGCTTTCTATTGCTACTGGCGAATTAAAAATGCCTGCACATCCACAAAAAGCCTTCCACTTCCTAAGGTGTGGAGCAGAGTCAGTCCCCAAGAAAAAACATTTTTTCCCACTTGTTGCCGCTCTCCTTAAAGCGAGTCTATTATTTTCCCTCTTAGCAACTGGTAAGCAGTAAAAATCACTATTTAAGCCTCCAAAAAACATTGCATTTCTATTTATGTGCAAATGATGCGGAGTAATAGTAGCCCCAATATTATTTTCTTGCACAAAATCCACTGCGTAAGAGGTGGTTATATGTTCTAGAACGATTTTTAATTTTGGAAATCTTTTAGTTATTTGAGAAAGTTCTTTATCTATAAAAACTTCTTCTCTATCGAATACATCTACTTCAGAATCAGTCACTTCCCCATGAATCAAAAGAGGCATTCCAGAATCTTGCATTATTTCAAAGATCTTATATATATTTTCTATTTTTCTAACTCCATGACTGGAATTTGTTGTGGCATTAGCAGGATATAATTTTGCTGCAAAAAAAACATTATTTTTAAAACCTTTAATTAGTTCCACTTTATCAGTGTCATCTGTAAGATAGATTGTCATTAATGGTTGAAACTTAGAACTTTCTGGTAGCGCTTCAACAATAGATTTCCTATAAGAAATAGCGCTATTGATTGATGTTATGGGACTTTTAGTATTTGGCATAACAATGGCTCTTCCAAAATATTCCGAAGTAAACTGAATGATATTTTTTAATACAAGACCTTCTCTTAAATGTAAATGCCAATCATCAGGTTTTATTATGTTTAAAGTCTTCAAAATTTTTTCTATTTAATCAATTTTAACAGCAAATTAAAATTGACAATAAATTATAGATATTTGAGGATAGTTATTAACCAATTATGAAAATTTTTATTATCTAAATTAAATCCTAAATATGAGTGATTTTTTATTTCCAATAATAGAAATATTTTTAGGCATAGTTCTACTTTTTGCTGGAGGAGAATTCTTTGTTCAAGGAGCCATATTTTTATCTTTAATTTTAGGAATACCTCAAATAGTAATTGGTTTGACAGTTGTTTCTCTTGGGACAAGCTCTCCTGAGTTGTTGGTAAGTTTGAGTTCAATTTTAAAAGGCAGTGATTCGCTTGCGGCAAGCAATGTAATTGGAAGCAATATTTTTAATGTTCTCGTTGTTTTGGGCATAAGCTCATTGATAACACCTCTTAAAGTAAAAAGCAGAATAGTCAGAAGAGATGTGCCTCTTTTAATGGCAATTTCTTGTGCAGTTTGGGCTATGTCATCAACAGGCTTATTAACATTGCAAGCAGGGGTATTTCTAATATTTTGTTTAATCTTAAATACAATATGGGAAATCAATACCATCAATGAAAAAGGAGAGGAGACAAAAGATGCTGAACCAGAGATAGAAGAACTAAAAGATAACTATAAAGGGAAAATAAATATTTTACTAAAGCTAATTTTGGGAATATTTCTTTTAAGTTTTGGTTCAAATATTTTAGTAAATGGTTCTCAAACGCTGGCTAATCTTTTGGGTGTAAATGAAATTGTTATTGGTTTAACTATCGTCGCAACTGGGACATCTTTACCAGAATTAGTAACTTCAATAATTGCTGCATTTAAAGGCAAAACAGATCTTGCGATTGGGAATGTAATTGGAAGTAATTTACTAAATCAACTTTTAATCCTTGGAAGTTGCAGTATTTTTTCAGGATTTAAAGGTTTAGTAATTGAAGAGAGTCTAATAAAAGTTGACTTACCTTTTATGATTTTAACTACCTTTTCATGCTTACCAATTTTCTGGAGCAAAGGGAAAATAACAAGAATTGAAGGATTTATTTTGCTTAATCTTTATATTTTCTACATTCTCGATAAGATACTTTTCCTGAATGAATTTAACTTTCTTTCTGAATTAAGGATAGTTTTATTTATTTATTTTGCATTACTTATAGTATTTCTGATTGTTCAAGAAAATTTAAAATTTTCTAATTCATAATTTTATCCATACATGGTCACAAATTCTTCTGAGATAGTTGGGTGCAAAGCCATTGTAATATCAAAGTCTTTTTTTGTTATCCCTGCATTTAATGAAATTGATACCATTTGAATAATCTCAGACGATGTTTCTCCAAACATATGACATCCTAGGACTTTGTCAGTTAGCTTATGAACTACAATCTTCAACATACATTTTGATTTATTCTTTTTAAATGTATTAGACATAGGGGTAAATTTGCATTTGAAAATTTTTATATTTTTTTCAGAGTAAATCTCTTTAGCTCTTTTCTCACTTAAGCCAACTGTTGAAATTTCTGGAATAGTAAAAACGGCCTTAGGGATATATTCATAATTTACTTTTCTATTTTGGTCATTAAAAAAATTATCCGAAAAAACTCTCCCTTGTTCTATTGCTACTGGAGTTAAGTTTGGCTTATTTATGATATCGCCAACTGCAAAAATATTTGCGTTGCTTGTTTGATTAAGTTCATCGACATCTAAATATTGGCCATCCATCTTTAGATTTAAAAAATCTAAATTTAAAGGCAAAAGATTTGGTTCTCTTCCTGTAGCGATAAGGATATTATTAGTTAGGAGTTTATCTCCCGAGTCTAGGGTAGATTCCAGATTTTCATTTACTTTTTTTATAGAATTTAGTTGAGTATTGGGGATTATATTGATTTCAGTAAAAGTAGGTGATTCCTCTAAGCATGAAGAAAGATCCTTATCAAAACCATTAAGTAAATGTTGACCTCTAATTAATTGAGTTACTTCAGTACCTAAATTTCTGAAAATAGAAGCAAATTCACAAGCAATATATCCACCTCCTACTATTAATATTGATTTAGGAAACTTTTCTAATTCAAAAATATCATCACTAGTCCATGCCAAATCTACCCCAGGTATATTTATTTTCTTTGGTTTACCTCCAACTGAAATAAGAATTTTTTTTGAACTTATTTTGTTTTTAATTTTCTTTGTGTTTGAACAAATAATTTCTAATTCATTTTGAGTAATAAATCTTCCTAAGCCTTCAAAAATAGTTATGTTCAACTTTTTTAAAGAATTTCTATGTAAATTACTTAATCTAGAAACCTCCTCTCTAACATTCTTCAACAAAATATTTGATTCAAATTTAATACCTTCATTTTTTAATCCATATCCTTCAGAAGAATCCATATTTTTTTTACTTTTAGCTGCATAAACCATTAATTTCTTAGGCACACATCCCCTTATCACACAAGTTCCTCCTATTTGATTTGCTTCTATAATTGCGACTTTTGCTCCATAACTAGCCGCACGTTTAGCCGCCGCAAGCCCTCCTGATCCAGCGCCAACAACAATTAAATCAAATTCAAATTCCAAGACTTTTTTTAATCAATTATTATAACGTTAGTTTATAGCTTTAATTCAAATAATGAATGGGATTTTGACTTGGGATGATTTTAATAAATTTGAAGTTGAAGATCTTGATAGAGTCCATGGCATAAATAATTCCTACGCAAATTTAAGATTATTTGGACATAGTGAAAATGATGTATTAATTACCCTCTATAGGGATAGGCATTCTTGGTGTCCTTACTGTCAGAAAATATGGTTATGGCTTGAATATAAAAGAATTCCGTACAGAGTCAAAAAAATAAATATGTTTTGCTACGGTCAAAAAGAAAGTTGGTTCCTTGATAAAGTAAGGTCGGGGAAATTACCTGCGATTGAATTTAATGGGCAAGTTGTAACTGAAAGCGACGATATCATAGCTTTTTTAGAAAATGAATTTGGAGCACTTGGATCTTTTATTACATCTAGTCACCTTATCAAAATTAGAGAATTAGAAAGAGAAATTTTCAGATCCTGGTGTAATTGGCTCTGCCGAGAAAGCTTTAATTTTATAGATAACTCTTTTAGAAAAAAAAGATTTAAAGAATCCATTTCTAAACTAGATGAAATCTTAAGCAGATCAAAATCAGGGTTTATTGATCCATCAGTATCTAATACGGGTGATATGGAGCCTGGGGTTGGAGATGTAATTTTTATTCCCTATATGGAGAGAATGAATGCATCACTAAGTTATTATAAAGGGTTTAATTTAAGATCTAATTACCTTCATATAGATAACTGGCTTACTCTTTTTGAAGGGACAAGTGCCTATAGAGGGACTCAAGGAGATTTTCATACTCACTCTCATGATTTACCCCCACAAATGGGGGGATGTTACAAAGAAAGCAATGATCAACAGATTAACTTCTCTAATCTTATAAATATTGGGGAGGGTCTAGGAAATTATGAATTTAATAAAAATTATGACTCAAAATATTTCGCTAAAATTGCTCTCAAAAGAGTAATAAAGCATAAAGATAATTTACTAAAAGTAAACCCATACAATAAAGAATCCTTTGAGGAATCATTAAGATCAGCTTTGACCCATATGATCACAGGTGAAGTATTAATTCCTAAAAAACTTTCAGGAATCTCTCTGAGATACTTAAAAAATAGAATCTCAGTTCCAAGAGATATGCCAATTATTTCAGCAAGGTTATTAAGGCAATCATTAAATAAAGTTGAATCGCTTAGTGATATCAATGAAATAGATAAGATACCTTTCAGGGATAGATATGATCAAGATCCTAGAAATTTTAATTCTAGTAAATAGTAAATCTATAAATTTTTTCTTGAATCTATTTGAAGTAAATCCCTTATTTTTTGAACTTGACTTGCAATATTAGGATCAATAGACAATTTTTTTTCAACTTGTTCAATAGCATACATTACTGTTGTATGGTCTTTACCACCAAACTCATCTCCAATTCTTGGTAGGCTTAGATCCGTTCCATGTCGCATAAGATACATGCCTATTTGCCTAGCTTGACTTACTGGTTTTCTCCTACTTGAACTAATCAATTCATCGGTAGAAACTTTAAAGAAATCTGACACTTTATTAATAACTTGTTTTGGAGTAACAACAACTCCAACACTATTCGGATCAAGCATTGGGGCAATTGATTGGACTGTCATAGGCAAGCCTGTTATTGATGCAAATGCAACAGCTCTAGTAAATGCTCCTTCCAATTCTCGAATATTCGAAGTGAATCTTCCCGCTATAAATTGAATTAAATCTCTCGGAAGACTCATCCTTTCTTGTTCTGCCTTTTTTTGAAGAATAGCTGTTCTTGTCTCAAGGTCTGGTGGTTGAATATCTGCTGTCATACCCATTGAGAATCTAGAAATTAATCTCTCTTGAATTCCCGACAACTGATTTGGGGGCCTATCACTTGCAATAACTATTTGACTTCCTGATTCATGAAGAGCGTTAAAGGTATGAAAGAATTCTTCCTGTGTATACTCTTTACCTTCTAAGAACTGTATATCATCTATTAAAATTAAATCTACATTTCTATATTTATCTCGAATAGCTGTCATTCCATCTCTTCGAATACCACTAATAACATCGTTAGTAAAAGTCTCTGTGGATACATATTTGACTTTTGCTCCTGGATCTATTTCTACCCGATAATGACCTATTGCTTGCATTAAATGAGTCTTTCCAAGACCTACTCCACCACAAATAAATAATGGATTAAATTCTCTCCCAGGAGATTCAGCAACCGCTAAAGCTGCTGCATGAGCCAACCTACTATTCGGACCTACAACAAATCTTTTAAACACGTAGCGTAAATTTAAACCATTAGGATTTTTGAATTGATTTTTTGAAGAATTATTTTGATTATTACTAGAAAAAGGTCTTGTAATATGATTAACGTTCTGTTCGTAAGGTTTTTCTTCATTTGTCGAATCGCTGCTGCTATTTGTTTCAGATTTAAAAACAACTTTTACATCATGTCCGCAGATTTCTTTTGCAGCTTTTTCAATAGTTTCACAATAATTTTTTCTTAACCAATCACTGGAAAATGAATTTGGAGCAGTTAAGGTCAAAAGTCCATCCTTAAAACAATTAAATTTAGCAGGCCTTATCCATGTCTCAAACGAAGGCTTACTTAAAGTTTTTTGAAGTGATTGTTGAACTTCCGCCCAAATAGGATTAATTGCTTGCAAAATTTTATTCTCTAGATTATTAATCTAGTTGGAATTTAATAATTGGCCATTAGGAAATCACAAGATCATGATAAATTTAAAATTACTTAACATAGCATCATACAAATTTATAAATTTTTTTTTGTATAGGAATATAATTATTTTAAATCGCACTAAATTATTGGATAAGGCATTACTTATTATCATGGCAAAATGGCATGGTTTTGGAAGATGCAAAACAAGATTATCTAAAGATATTGGTCAAAGTAATTCTGCAAAGGTTCAAAGTGTAATGACCAAACACACTATTTCAGTCGCAAAATTTCTCCAAGAAAATAAACTAATTGATATTTCTATTGCTATATCTGGTTTGGGAGTAGGTAATTGTAGAAGATGGACTAGAGAATTAGGCATCAAAAGATTTAATTTACAGGGGAAAGGATGCTTGGGAGAAAAAATGAAACGGCAAATAATTATGAACAAAAAATTTTGTGAAAGAAATAAGATCAAAAATATTATTTTTATTGGTACGGACCTTCCAGATTTATGTCATCAAGATTTATTGAATACTCTAAAAGATCTCCAAAAATATGATCTTATTCTAGGTCCATCTAATGATGGAGGATATTGGCTTATTGGTTTATCAGAAAAAATAATGTCATCTTATATATATTTACCTTTTATCAACATAAAGTGGGGAACAGAAAATGTACTTCAAAGTACAATTGATAATTTTGCTTCTACAAAATTTAAATATAAATTTTTAGATAAAAAAATAGATATAGATACAATTATTGATATTGAAAATAGAAAGTAATCGACTTGCCTAAAATCTCAATCATTATACCAACAATTAATGAAGCTAATAATTTGCCATTATTGCTCTCAGACTTGTCAAGTATCCGAAAAGAGGGGGAAATAATAATTGTTGATTGTGGCAGTGAAGATAAAACTATTGATATAGCAAATATTTATGGAGCAAAAGTATATATATCCAAAGAAAGTAATCGAGGTTTGCAATTAGATATTGGAGCTAAAAATTCAAAAGGAGAGTGGCTCATTTTTTTACATGCAGACACAAGATTAACTCATGATTGGTATAAAAAAATAAATTCATTATTAAAAGGGAACAAGAATAGTATTTACTATTTTGAATTCAAAATTAATAACAAAAAGATTATTTATAGAGTCCTCGAAATTCTTGTGAATTTTAGAAGTAGATTTTTTAAACAACCTTATGGAGATCAAGGTTTAATAATTCATAGAACTACCTATTTTAAAAATAATGGTTTTAGGAAGATCCCTTTGATGGAAGATGTAGATTTTTTAAGTAGATTAAATAAAAAAAATTATCTTAAACAATTAAATTTACCTATTTTTATAAGTTCAAGGAAATGGGAAAGAACTAATATTTTTTTTCAAGCAATTAAGAACTGGCACTTTAGAAGAAGATGGTTAAAAGGCGAATCATTACAATCTATATACTCTGATTACTACAAAAAATGATTAATTTGCATACCAAAAAGCACATTTAGAGCCTCTAGGTTCTAAGATCCAACCTTGTCTTTTGTAAAATGAAACCACTTCAGCATCAGCAAAAAGGGTTACTTTGTAAATTCCAATATTTTTCAATTCATTTAGGACATATTTCATTAACTCTTTCCCTAATCCAAGTCCTTGATAGACAGGATTAATAGCAACATCCCAAACTGTTGCTTCTAGAATTCCATCGCCAGTACATCTTGCAAATCCTACGAGTCTGGGGAATTTATCATCATGACGCCATAATCCAACTACCAAAATACTGAAATCTAAAGCTCTTTTTACCCTCCTTATAGGTCTTCTGCTCCAACCAACAGTTTGCAAAAGTTGATCTAGTTCTATTAGATCTAAATCTTTATTTTTACTACATATAAATATTTCTTTTTTATTTATTTGAGTGAACTCGTAAGAATTTAAACCATAGAGATCTATCAGCTCATCCCTTAATATGGTGTTTGATTTTTTTATTAACGACCCTTGGTTTCTAAAAATCATTAAAAATTCACGAATCCTTTTTGTTGAAGCTCAGAGAGCTGAAAATATAAACCCTTTTTAAGTCTCAATTCACTATGTGTTCCCTCTTCAACTAATGTTCCGCCTTTTAAGACTAAAATCTTATCAGAACTTTCAATAGTTGCTAATCTATGAGCTATTACTAATGCTGTTCTTTTTGACAGAATTCTCTCAAGATCTTTCTGCAAAGTAGCCTCTGTAGAAGGATCCATAAACGCTGTTGCTTCGTCCATTATCAAAACAACAGGGTTTCTAATCGCTACTCGAGCTACTGAAAGAAGTTGTCTCTCTCCAGAAGAGAGATTTCCCCCTCTTTCTCTTAGTAAGGTATTCAAGCCCTCTGGTAATTTTTTTAACAAATTATCTAAACCTAATTCGTTACAAAGATTTTCTAATTCAAGATTGTCTAAATTGGAATTTAGTTTTAAATTATCGGCGACATTTCCACTAAAAATAAAGGTATCTTGCAAAACTACTCCCAACATATTTCTAAGAGTTGCAATAGGAATATCTTTGATATCTATATCATCGATTAAAATTTGGCCTGATTGAGGCTCATATAATCTACACAATAGTCTTATTATTGTGGTCTTACCTGAACCAGTTGGCCCTACAAAAGCCACATGCTCTCCTGGATTGATCTTGAAAGATAAATTCTTTATGATATGCTCTCCTTCGTTATAGAAGAAATTAACATTCTTGAACTCAATTTTGCCCTTAAATTTTTTATTTATATTTTTATCATTTTCTAAAAAATTTTTTGCGGAAATAGAGTCCTTAATCAGTATTTCTTCATCCAATAATTCATTTATTCTTTCTACAGCTGTTAAACCTCCTTGTATTTGAGTAAATCTTTCTGCAAGCTGCCTTAAAGGTTCGAAAAGTCTTTGGGAATATAAAATAAAAGTTGTTAATGTTCCTAAACCAATATTTCCAGAAGTAACAAGATAACCTCCAACTGCCAAAACCAACGAAACTGCTGCAAGAGAAATCCATTCTATAAATGCCGAAATACTACTGTCATAAAATATTGTTCCATTAACTGCTTTCTTATAAGCCACTCCAGTTTTAGAAAATTTCTTGCTATTAAAAGCCTCTCTTCTGAACATCTGAACGACTTCTAAACCTTGAAGATTCTCTTGAAAATCAGAGTTGAGTTGAGATAATTCTTCCCTTACTTGATAATTTGCTCTTCTGTAACGTTTTTGAAGCCATATTATAAAATATGAAACTGGGATTTGAGTCAAAAGTAATAAAATTGCAAGCCCTCGATCAATTGACAGCATTGTCAAAGAAATTACTATCAGGCTAACAAAGTCAGCAATGACTCCAACTGCCCCACTTCCAAAAACCTCAGCTAAAGCATCAACATCATTTGTTAATCTCGTTAATAATTTCCCTACAGGCATTTTATCGTGATACTTAAGAGATAAAGATATTGAATGATCAAAAAGTTCTCTTCTTATTCTTGCTGTCAAACGTTGCCCCACTGCTTGGATATTGTAAGTTTGGTATCCCTGCAGAACTAATCTGAATAATACAGTTATGAATAAAGTTAGAATTATGGTATTAATTGACTGCCCAAAAAAAGTTTTACTTAGCCAAACATCTGTATTTTCGTTCTTTAAAATAGTAATTGCTTGACCAACTAATAATGGTTGAATCGCTCCAGAGAAAGAAACAGGTAACAAAACTATCAAGATTAGGTATATTGTTTTTTTATCTTTAGTTAAATATTTACCTAACTTTTTAATCCTTCTAAAATCTTTAAAAAACATGTAGCTAATCTTCTATAAGGCATTAGTTGATTCTATTGATAAAATAGTATCTCTGAGATGATTATCATCTAACCTCATAGATAAAGGATTTCCAATTAGTCTTGCAGTCGAGTAATAAAGATCATCTATTTTAATTAAACCATTCTCTTTAAGTGTCTTTCCAGTTGCCACCAAATCAACTATTGCCTCTGCCATACCTGTAATGGGACCAAGCTCGACTGATCCTGTCAAATGAACTATTTCTACAGGAATATTTAATTCTTCAAAATAAGATCTTGCTGTTTTTATAAATTTACTTGCTACTTTACAATTTGCTGGAAGATCAGTTGGTTTTGAATAGTTGCTATTTTTCTTAACCGCCAAGGACATATGACAACCACCAAATCCTAAATCTAATAACTTTGCCACTTTTAAGTCAGATTCTCGTAAAACGTCATCCCCAACAATACCTAAATCAG
This sequence comes from uncultured Synechococcaceae cyanobacterium, assembly GCA_902538695.1. Lineage (GTDB taxonomy): Bacteria > Cyanobacteriota > Cyanobacteriia > PCC-6307 > Cyanobiaceae > Prochlorococcus_A. The sequence goes on from CACBGC010000005.1 coordinate 26,508, forward strand.
CCTGACCATAACTTACATAAACAGGCACATCCCCATTTCTCACCAATAAAGCTTTCGCCCGTTTGCAATTTGATTCAAAGGTTAATGATCTATTATTTTCGTCCAATGCATCTGAAAAATCTAACCCAGCTTTTTTAAAAGTTGAAATTGAATCTTTTAACAGAGCTCCTTTCGGTAAAGCTATAGTAAACATAGATTAATTTCTTCCAAAGATTCTTCATTCTAAGTTAACAATGGAATTTAATAAAGCTCGAAATATAATCGGACTTAGAGTTTTAAGCGATAACGTTATTTGGTTATTGGTAAAGAATAAATCCGTTGTGGTTGTAGATCCATCTGTTCACGAACCAGTTATTAGATATATAAATGAAAACAATTTTCACTTAGAAGCTATTTTGCAAACTCATCATCATTCAGACCATATTGGAGGGACAAAGCCTCTTATTGAAAGATGGCCAAATGTAAAGGTAATTGCATCCTCCAAAGAAAAAAAGAGGATACCTTTTCAAAATGTATCTGTAGAGGATGGAGATACTTTGAGTATTTTAGGTGAAAAGGTAAAAATAATTGAAGTATTAGGACATACAAGCTCACATATTGCCTTCTTTTTGAATGGAGAAAATCCTGTTCTTTTTGTTGGTGACACATTATTTTCTGGAGGCTGTGGAAGAATTTTTGAGGGAACTTATCAACAAATGTATTCTTCACTAGAAAGAATTAAATCTTTACCAAAAAATACTCTCATATATTGTGCACATGAATATACAAAGAAGAATATATTGTGGGCATTGAATCTCAAGCCAAAAGATCAAGATATAAAAAATAAACTTTCGGAAGTTGAAAAAAAACTTTCTCTTAATAAATTAACAATTCCATTTTTACTTGATGAAGAGATGAAAATAAACCTTTTCTTAAGAGCAAAAAATTTAGAAGAATTTGCTTTTTTAAGAGCAAATAAAGATTTATGGGTTTAAATAGATAGGTATCTTATTAAACAAATGTCCCCCAAACAAGTAATTAAAAC
>CACBGC010000006.1 GCA_902538695.1 uncultured Synechococcaceae cyanobacterium
AAATTTAGAAAAAGAAAACAAAAAATTTGATGATAAAAAAAATAAAAAAATTAAGAATCTTTCAAAAAAAAGAAAAATTGAGCTTCAATCTTACAAAATAATATTTATTTTAAAAGATGTAGATCCAAAAGATCCCACTGAAGAGTTGAGTTCCATATTGAGTAATTCTGAGGTAAATTTTGAAATAGAAAAGATCGAACGTATCTTAGATTCAAAAAATAAAAGTATGAATAAAAATTAATTAAAAATATTCAACAAAAAATGAAAATAACAACAAAAACTGAAGCTTTAAATATTGTCGAGACCTCTTATTTAGCATCTCTTTCGTCTTTATTATGGGTTGCATTATATTATCTGCCAATTGGGGGAGCTTTATTAAGGTTGATTTTACCTCTCCCAATGATCTTGTTGCACTTGAGAAGGGGAAGTAAAATTGCATTGGAAGGACTTTTAATACAATTTCTACTTTTATTCACAATTATGGGTCCTGTTAGAGGAACTTTATTTTTATTTCCTTATGGGATTTTGGCTTTTTGGCTAGGTTGGTGTTGGTTTAAAGAAAAGAGTTGGAAACTTAGTTTAACTGGGGGAATTGTTATTGGAACCCTTGGCTTCTTAATAAGAGTAATAGCATTATCTACTTTGGTTGGAGATAATCTTTGGGTGTTAATTACTAGAGCGAGTTATGGTCTAATAGAAAAGTTAATTGGATTATTTAATTTGCCTTTATATCCCTCAATTTTGAGTATACAAGTAGGTGCAATTTTATTAATAATTTTTCAAGAAATAGTTTATGTTTTAACTTTACATGTAGTTGCCTATTCTCTGTTTCCTAGATTTAAATTAACCATCCCAGATCCTCCAAGATTGTTAAATAGCTTAGTTGATTTTAATAATTAAAAAAAGTAAGAATGTACAGTACAGAATTAGGGATAAATTTTTTTGGAAATGAATCCAATAAAAAAAGACAACTCAATAAGATAGAAATACTGAAAAAGAATATTAAAAATTTAAAAATATTTCTAATAATTGCTGGCACTAACACATCACAAATTCCAGGAATTTCCGCAGCAGGTATTAATCCAAAATCGAGGAGAACAACTGCTCTCGCAGATGCTGAATTTTTACTTGAGGGTGCTTCAAAAGATCATAAATATAAATTGCCTCTTCTGAATGCAGGAGTAACTCCGGCTCTAATTAGTCATGTTTGTTCAAAGTTAATAAATACTTATCCAGTTATTGTTCCTCTGGGAATAGGAGCAAAGCCTTATTTTAATCATTTGGTTGTAGAAGATAGAAATTTGGGCCCATCAAATTGTCTTACTACTGGTAAATCGATGAATAAAGAGAGAGTTTTAAATCTCTATGAGAAAGGTCTTGCGATAGGAAAATCCTTAAAACAACCAGTTTTAATTTCTGAATCTGTACCGGGGGGCACCACAACTGCACAGGCAGTAATGGAAGCTTTTGGTTTGCAGGTATCTAATTTAGTAGGGAGTAGTTTATTTAAAGCTCCAAGAGAACTAAGAAGACAGGTAATTAAAAAGGGACTTTTAAATGCGAATTTCAAGGCTGATTCTGACTCTTTTGATGTTGTCGCGGCAGTAGGTGATCCTTTCCAAGCTTTTTCAATGGGTCTATTAAGTGGTGCCAGGTTAGCAAAACAACCTGTAATATTGTCTGGAGGAAGTCAGATGTTAGCAGTCATTTTGCTTGTATTAGAACTTTTAGGTGAAAAAAATAAAGATGAATTTATTGAAGATGTATTCATTGCGACAACTGGGTGGCTTGTGAAAGATAATTCTCTGAATGATTTAGTAAATCTAATTAATGAAAAATATGATGTCAAATTATTAGGTTTAGCCAGTCCTTTAAATTTTAAATCTTCTAAATACAAAGAATTGAAGGATTATGAATTAGGTCATGTAAAAGAAGGTGTAGGTGCTGGTGGAATATCATTGCTTGCTTTCTTAGATGGATTTAAAAATGAAGAAATAGTTTCATTGTGTCAACAAAATCTGGAAATCATGAAGGGCCTAGGTCAAATTTCTTTAGAGAAGGATTGCTGAATGTTTTCAAAATTTGCAACCAGAAGAGAATTTTTAAATTGTGCTAAGCTTTCGCTTTTATTTTTCTTAAACTCTTGCAGTAATCTACCTAATAAAGTAAAAATTGCATTACAAAATTCTTTTTATCCAGAATCTTTTAAAGATACTATTCCAAAAGATTGGAAGCAGGAAAAAATTAATTTTGAAAATATTCAGCTACAAAAAAATAGAAATACAATTTTGAATTCTGACTTTACTTTAATAAATGATGGATGGATTTCTAGTATAGATTTTTCAGAATTTGAAAAAATAAATGAATATGCACTGTTCGAAAATTTGGATAAGAGATCGATAGATTTTTTGGGAAGCTTTAATCAAAATCAGAGGAGTAAATTATTTCCTATTGGCGTAGTACCCTATACAATCATCATTAAAAATAATAAAGAATTAATAACTTCAGCAAGAACATCTTGGGATTTTCTTCTTTCTGAAAAATTAACTGGGAAAATTATTTTTCCTCAAAGTCCCAGAATAATATTGTCAATTGCTCAAAAAATTAATTCATCTAATTCTTTAAAAAAAATCAAAAGCCAAGCTATGTTATTTGATGATAAAAATATGCTCAATTGGTTGATTAATTCTGATGCTATTGTCGCAATAGTTCCTTATAGTCTTTGTTCAAAATATTTAAAAATAGATCCAAGGCTTTCTTTAGTTTTCCCTAGCCAAGGCGTACCTTTGATGTGGCATTTTCTACTTAGTCGATCAAATCTAAATAATGCAATATTAATGCAATGGATTAAATCTTTAGAAAATAAATCAATAATAGATAAATTAGTAAGCCAGGGTTGGTATCTTCCATTCAATAGTGATTATTTGCAAAGTAAATATAAAACTGAAATGCTCCCCATTTTAGGACCTTCTGAGAAATGTTGGGAAAATAGTTGGTCTTTCCCTGTCTTAACAAATGAACAAAAAATTAATCTTAAAAATATCTGGAATGAGTCCTTATCCCCATAATCTTTTTGTAGGATTTTCAATTAATAAGTTATGAGTTTCCTTTAATAAATTTGGTATATCTAATTTACTTGGACATTTAGGAACACATTTATTACATTCTTGACAAAATGAGGAATTTTTTTCTTCCCACCAGTGGCCAGCTTTACCTATTAAATTGTATCTTTCTTTTGCAAATTCTAATTGGCCATAACCAACAGATATATTTCTTAAACGAAGTATTTCTGGAATAGGCACTTCATTTGGACATGGAAGACAAGATCTACATTGTTCGCATTTGGTTGAGTTTAATCTTTCATTAGAAACTTCCTCAATTTTATTAAGGGCGCTTTTTTCAAGTTTTGTAAGCTTCTCAAATGAGTTTCTAAGTTTATGCGCAAATTCAAAATCTTTTTTGTTTGTCGCCCCCAAGGATAAAGTTGTAATGCCTTTTGCGAGAAGAAATCGATACGCTAATTCTAATGGATGAAAAGGCTTAGAGGCCTCTATCAAAATATCACTTGGAGAATACAATCTACCGCCTTTATCTGCAGGTGATATTGCTAAAACTCCCATACCTTTTTTTATAGCTTCCTCTGCTAAAGCAATCTTAGATTGATCTAAATAATGTAAATGAAGACTACAAAAAGTAAAAACTTCACAGTTAATCGCATCTTGAATTAGTGAATAACTTCCGTGAGAACTAAAACCGACTTGATCGACTAGTTCATTCTCAAGTATCCAAGAAATGAATTTCTTACCCTCTCCAGAAAGAACCCAATCTAGATGTTGTTTTAAGTTGAGTCCGTGAATTGCAAGATTATTAATTTTCTCGCGATTTAAATTTTTAAGAGACTTTTTAAAATTATTTTTTAAAAAGTCAAAATCACCCTTTGGTAAAACTTTGGAAGTAATCACCCAATTTTTTTCTTTTATATTCTCTTCTATTGCTAATTTTTTTATTGAATTTCCAATAAGTGACTCAGCATCACCATAAGAGGGTGCTGTTTCTATGTGGTTAATTCCTACATAATATGCATTTTTTATTATGCTATACATTTTTTCGAGACTTTCAGTTGCTCGCATTGTCCCCAAAGTGAATAAGCTCACTTTCGCCCCTCTACCAAATGATCTTTTTTGTGAATTAATAATCATCTAAATATGATCAATTTCTTTTTATTTACTCTTTAATTTATTTATAGTTGAAAATGATTTAAAGTAAATTAAAGTAAATACAAAATTTTGCAAAAATATTTTTTTAAACTATGTTTACAGGAATAATTCAATCAGTTGGAAAACTAAGACAAGAAAAAAATATTTTAGAAATTGAAATTCTAGATAATTTATTTGATATGGCAATTGGTGACAGCATAGCTGTTGATGGAATTTGTTTGACAGTTAAAGAGATTTTTCAAAATAAATTTACTGTTGATGTTAGTGAGGAGACATTAAAAAAAACAACTTTAGGAGTAAAGTCGAACCTGAATCAGATTGTTAATTTGGAGCCCGCTCTCAGGGTGTCTGACCGTCTTGGAGGGCATATAGTCAGCGGACATGTTGATGGCCTTGGAATAGTTGAGAATATAGAAAAATTAGAGAAATCTTGGCTCTTATCAATAAAGTGGAAAAATAATAATTTTTCAAAATATGTAGTGAATAAAGGTAGTATTTGTGTAAATGGTATAAGTCTTACGATTGCAAAATATGAGGAGGAAGGATCAATATTTACTATTGCGATAATTCCTCACACTTGGCATAAAACAAATCTGAATAAATTAAATATCGGTGACAGCGTAAACCTTGAGGCAGATGCACTAATTAAATATGTAGAGAAATTACTTTTATTTAATAAAAATAGTAATCAAGATTTATCTTCAAATAATATTTCTTCCGAGTGGCTTAAAGAAAACGGTTGGTAAAATATATTTTTTAATTTAATGGAATCAGATAAATTATTTTTGACTCTTTTTTAAGATCGATTTTAAATTCCTGACCAGGTTCTAGACCTAATTTTTTGGTGTAGGCATGACCAATTAATAGGTTCCCATTGCCATGAACTTTAGTTTTGAATTCTGTCTGTCTGCCTCTGGAAGCTCTATTACCATTTTTCCCCAGACGACCATTTCCTATTTTGTAACCCTTAGCTTCGATAAGCGCCTTATAAAAACTTTTTCTTAAGATTCTTCCACTTGGACCTACGTACCCACAACCTTTTGCTATCTCATCTTCAGATTTTTTACTTAATAACTTTGCTTTTTCAAGAAGTTCTTTTCCTTCTAGCATTATCTGACAAATTCATAATTATATATTCTTACTAAAAAGGAGATCTGTGGCAATATAAATTAATAAAAGATATATTTAATTTTGAAATTTAGTTTTTTATAAAAGATACAAAATAATAAATAAAACAACCCATATTCCATCGACAAAATGCCAGTACAATTCAACAGCTTCCAATGGGAACATATTTTGACTAGTTAATCTTCCGCCATTGATTCTCGATTGCCAAGCAATAATTAAAATCATTAAAGTGCCTAAAGTTACATGTAATCCATGAAAACCAGTAAGAGCATAAAAAGTACTTGCAAATAAATTATCGGTTAATCCAAAAGGTAAATGAAAATATTCAAATAATTGACATATTAAAAATATAATTCCAAGAAAAGCAGTAAAAAATAACCATTTTTGGGAATCTGAGTTTTTATCTTTTAAAAGTGCTTTGCCTGCTTTATGGAAAGTTGCACTACTAACAAGTAACAAAATTGTATTAAGAGTAGGTATTGGTAGTTCTAATTCATAAATAGCACCATCTGGTAATGGATTTACTGCTTTATAAGTTAAATAAGCAGCAAAGAATCCAGCAAAAGTCATTCCGTCCGCAATGAGGAAAGTTATAAGACCAAACATTCTGAAGTCTTCATGTGTTTCGTTAACTTCAGAATTATTTTTTTGAATTTCTTTTGAGCTATCAAGTGTTGTCATATGTTTTTATTTTTGTTCAGAAATTTCTTTACCATAACCATATGGTTCTTCAACTAATGGAGCTTCTCCTTCCCAATTTTCAACTGGAGGTGGAGAAGATGTTAACCATTCAGGTGTGAGAGCATTCCAAGGGTTATCTCCAGCATTTTTCCCATTTCTCACGCTTAGGAATACGTTAATTAAAAAAGGAATTGTACTTATAGCCATCAAAAGAGCCCCAAGGCTACTAATTTGATTAACGAACTGGAATTGAGGATCATATTCTGCAACTCTTCTTGGCATTCCATTTAAACCAAGCCAATGTTGAGGAGCAAAGCACAAGTTAAATCCAATAAAAGTAAAAATAAAGTGTAAAATTCCTAATTTTTCATTGAGCATTTTCCCAGTTACTTTGGGGAACCAATGATAAATTGAAGAGAAAATAATAAAAACAGTCCCTCCATAAACTATGTAATGAAAATGGGCTACAACGAAATAGGTATCATGTACGTGAATATCGAAAGGTACCTGTGCTAAAGCAACTCCTGTAATACCTCCAAAAACAAAATTTATAATAAATCCGCAAGAGAATAACATTGCACTATTGATGGAAATTTTACCTCCCCATAATGTTGCAACCCAATTGAAAAATTTTATACCCGTGGGAACAGCAATAAATGCTGTGGCGATAGTAAAGAATAATCTCATCCAAGGTGGCGTTCCACTCGTAAACATGTGATGCGCCCAAACAACTAAACCTAAAACTACTATCCCCATTATTGAAAAAACCATTGTTGTATATCCAAAAAGTGGTTTTCTAGCATGTACAGGAAGTATTTCACTAACTAAACCAAAGGCAGGAAGGACCATAATGTATACAGCTGGATGAGAATAAAACCAAAATAAATGCTGATAAACTACGACATTGCCACCTAAAACAGGATTGAAAAACCCAGTATTAGCGATGATATCGAAGCTAAGTAGAATTAAAGTTCCTGCTAAAACAGGAGTTGACAAAACAACTAATAGACTTGTCCCTAGCATCGCCCAGCAATACATTGGCAATTGCATAAGTTTTAATCCTGGCCTTCTTAATTTGATAATGGTCGCGATAAAGTTTATTCCACCAAAGATAGAACTGCCTCCAAGTAATAGAACGCTAAGAATCCAAATAATTTGTCCTGATTGAGGAGTAGTTATGCTCAAAGGAGGATAAGCCGTCCATCCTGCCTGAGCAGCACCCTCAACAAAATAGCTTGCTACCAGCATCAAACCTGAAGGAGGAATTAACCAAAAAGCTACAGCATTCAATCTTGGGAATGCCATATCTCTAGCTCCTACATAAAATGGAATTAAATAATTTCCAAAAGCACCATTAACTACAGGCACTATCCATAGGAAAATCATTATCGTTCCATGTAGGGTTAAAACTTGGTTATATACATCTCTCGGCATAAAGTCAGACATCGGACTAGCTAGTTCAATTCTTATAGCGCTAGCTAAGGTTCCTCCTATTAAATAGAAAAGAAAACCGCAAACTAAGTATTGTATCCCAATTACTTTATGATCAAGGCTAAAACTAAAGTATCTAAGCCAACCTTTAGGTTGAAGACTTTCATTATTAGTTTTTTGTGGATCAATTGATATTGTCATAAATTTACCTCTGGTTTTTTATTTTTGTTAAACCATTCGTTGTAATCAGATTCTTCTTCAACAATTATGGAGGCTCTCATTCCTCCATGATATGGACCACATAACTCTGCGCAAATTATCGGATATTTTCCTACTTTTGTTGGAGTGAAATTTAGAATAGTCGGTTGTCCAGGAATAATATCCTGTTTAATTCTGAACTCTGGTACCCAAAAAGCATGAATCACATCTTTGGATTCCATTTTCATTGATACTTTTTGATCAACAGGAACGTGTAGTTCTCCTGATATGAAATTACCCTTGGGATAATTGAATAGAAATGCAAATTGCATAGCTGAAACTTCAATTGATAAATTATTTATTGCTATTTCATTATTAGAGTTTTGACTTATTCCAGCCCAAATTTTTTCATTACTAGAACTCATCATTTCGTGGTTATGATTTAGTTCAGTCATCCCTCCCATCCGATCGTAGATGTTGTAGCTGTATAAACCTATTAATAAAACAATTATTGAAGGGATAATTGTCCATACAATTTCTAAGCTTAAATTTCCCTCTAAAGCTATGCCATCGCCTATCTGATCATTTCTTTTTCTAAACTTAAATAAGCTATATATAACAGCTATTGTCATTCCTATAAAAATGATTAATCCAATGATGAAAAGAATTTTAAAGAGTTCATCGTAAATTGGTGCATTAATACTTGCTTCCGCTGGAAGCAAATTTACATTAAAACCAATCCAAAAAGATATAGCAAAAACTAGGGAAATAATTAGTATTAAATAAATGTTTTTATCTAACAATTGATCTCTAAAAATTTGTATTTATATCCTCAAGATATTCAATTTTTTTAATCCTGCATCCTTTGTTAAAAGAAAATCATTTAAATTCACAACTTCTTAAGATTTTTGAAATAAAAGGCGTATTATTAATAACTTTTTTGAGTTAATTGTCAGGGAAAAAAGATTAAATAAGTAAATTATTTTTTAAATTAAACATATTAATTTTTAATTAATGTTTGGTTTTTGAATCTAATTTATTATGCAAAATAATAGGTTTTATCCATTTGATTAATAGCCAATTATATAAATCAAAATATCTGACAATTTTTAAAGGGTTGGGAAGTCATAGTGTATTTGCACTTATCGCACTAATCGTAATTGGAGGTTCTACGAGAGTAATGGATGCAGGACTTGCCTGTCCAGATTGGCCATTATGTTATGGATCTTTTTTGCCTTTTAAACATATGAACCTAAGAGTATTTCTAGAGTGGTTTCATCGTCTAGATGCTTTTCTGGTTGGATTATTAATTCTTTTTAAATTTGCGCTTTCAATTATTTGGAAAAATGAAATTCCTAAATGGTTACCTAAAACTTATTCATTATTACTTTTTCTCGTTATTGTCCAAGGATCCTTTGGAGCTTTAACAGTAATAAACCTGCTTGATTCATATACTGTTACTGGCCATCTTTTAATAGCTTTTCTACTTCTCATTATAACAATTTCAATAAATCAAAATTTAGAAAATGACGACATTGAAGAGCCATTAATTTGGTGGAGAGTTTTATTTTTTGTTCCTCTTTTACTTACTCTGATTCAATCTTTTATTGGCGTAAGGCTTTCATCAACCTGGTCAGCACATATTTGCTTATCTTTTAATAAACAATGTCTAATTCTAAATACTCATAAATTATTTGCTTTTCCAATTGCTTTTTCAATTTTATTGATCATTGCTATTTCAATTTATAAGAGAAGTTTGCTTAATGAAAATTGGAAATATCTCATAACACTTATCTTCCTCTTGTTTTCCCAAATTACTTTGGGTTTTTTAAGTCTAAAAACAAATTTGAATGAACCTATTTTTATTATCGGCCATCAACTTAACGCCTCTTTATTTATTGCGATATTAACAACATTAATTTTTAGAAATCCTTTTACTAAAAAAGGTATAAACCACTCCTTTAATCCACAAACGGTCGGTATCAACTCATGAACAGTAGTAACTTAGAAAACTTGAACTATAAATCTTCAATTAGGGATGAAGTTGTACCTTCAAGAAAAAGATTAACTTTGCCGCCTTGGCTTGAAGTAGCAAAACCTAGATTAATCCCACTTTTACTGGCCACAACTTTAGGAGGAATGGCTTTAACAGAAGAATGGCCTTTGTCTTCCCCGAAACTTATCTGCACTTTAGGTGGAGGTGCTTTGGCAGCAGCAGCAGCAGGAGCTCTTAATTGCTTGTGGGAAATGGAATTAGATAAGAGGATGACGAGAACTAGCAAAAGAGCCTTGCCATCAGGAAAGTTGTCTTCTGAGACTGTATTTTTAGCCGCCGTATCATGTACTTTGGCAGCTTCGATGCTTTTAGTAAGTGGTGTAAATTATTTAGCTGCGGGATTAACTCTTCTTGGTTTATTTAGCTACGTAATTTTATATACAGTTATTTTGAAACCTCGTACAACAAAAAATATTGTTTTCGGAGGAGTTGCTGGTGCGATACCTCCTTTAGTTGGTGCATCTGCTGCTACGGGACATGTAGGTCTTAGTGGTTGGTGGTTGTTTGGTTTAGTAATGTTATGGACTCCTGCTCATTTTTGGGCACTTGCAATTTTGTTGAAGGATGATTACGCATCTGTTGGTATTCCTATGCTCCCTTCTGTTAAAGGATCTGTTTTTACTGCTAAAGCGATTTCTCGTTATGGATGGGCAACAGTTTTGATGAGTATTATGGGAGTCTTTGCTTTACCTGAAGGGGGTCTATTATACGGAATTATGCTATTGCCATTTAATGGAAGACTTTTGCAATTAATAGATGTATTAAAGAAATCTCCTGATGATCTTTTAAGAGCAAAGTCTCTTTTTAGATGGTCTATTCTCTATATGTTTGGTGTTTGTCTTTTGTTATTAATTTCCAGAACCCAACTATCTGTAGAATTTGAGCAGCAATCTATGCAAATATTTTTATCTATAGTATCCCTGCTTAGTAATTAAATTGGATGTAAAATGTTCTTAGTAAATAGTAAGTTTGATGAATTATATAAAAGTTAAAGGGCTCTCAAAATCTTATTCAGACATCAAGGCTTTAAAAAATTTATCGATGGAAATTGAAGCTGGCACATTATTCGGAATACTAGGTCCAAATGGTGCTGGCAAATCAACACTTATAAAAATACTCGCTACTTTAATAGAGCCTGATAGTGGAGAAGTTTTAATAAATAATATAAATCTGATAAAAAATTCAAGGAAAATTAGAGAATTAATTGGTTATGTTGCCCAGGAAATTGCTCTTGATAAAATATTGACTGGACGAGAACTTTTGGATTTTCAATCAGATTTATATCACATCAACAAAAACAAAAAATTTGAAAGGATAAAAAAATTAATAGATCAATTAGAAATGAATGATTGGATTGACCGTAAGTGTGGAACTTATTCAGGGGGAATGAAAAGAAGAATAGATCTGGCAGCCGGACTTTTACATTTGCCCAAGGTATTAATATTGGATGAACCTACAGTTGGTTTAGATATTGAAAGTAGAAATATAATATGGCAACTTTTGAAAGATTTGAGAAATAGTGGAATGACTATTATTTTAAGTAGTCACTATCTTGATGAAATAGATAAATTGGCAGACAGATTAGTGATAATTGATGATGGAAGAGTTATAGCAAAAGGTACTCCTGAAGAACTGAAAAATAAATTAGGAGGAGATAGGATAACTTTGAAAGTAAGAGAATTTAGTAATCAGGAAGAAGCAAAAAATATATGCCAAATTTTATCTTCAATAGATGGAATTAGTCAGATTATCATAAATGAAGCTCAAGGTTTCTCGATAAATTTTGTAGCAGATAAGGAAAAAGATTTACTTACGAAGCTTAAAGTAGAATTGGCCTTCTCAAAGTTTGAAATTTTTTCTCTTACCCAAAGTCAGCCAAGCTTGGATGATGTATATCTTCAGGCAACCGGGAAAACATTATTGGATGCTGAAATTTCTATGGCAGGGAAAAGAGACCTTAAAAAGGAATCAAAGCAATCAATGCGATAAAAAACTTCTGGTTAAATAACTATAATGAAAATTAATTACTGCTAATTATGGAATTGCAACAGTATAATTTATTTTTTTTATATCAAGAAACATTTGCCTTAACAAAGAGATTATTTATTCAATTAAAAAGAAGACCATCAACTCTTTTTGCTGGAATATTACAACCTATAATTTGGCTTTTTTTATTTGGGGCATTATTCTCAAAAGCTCCTGAAGGTTTTTTACCAGGTGTTGATTCTTATGGGAATTTTTTAGGGGCGGGACTTATTGTTTTTACTGCTTTTAGCGGAGCCCTAAATTCTGGTCTGCCTTTAATGTTTGATAGAGAGTTTGGATTCCTTAATAGATTACTTGTGGCTCCTTTAAATAGTAGATTATCCATAGTTTTATCTTCTTTTTTTTACATAACAATTCTGAGCTTTGTTCAGAGTATCGTAATAATGGTTGTTTCATACATTTTGGGTTATGGATGGCCCAACTTATATGGTTTAGGAATTGTATTTACAACACTAATTCTATTAGTTCTTTTTGTGACATCTATAAGTTTATGTTTAGCATTTGTTCTGCCCGGACATATTGAATTAATCGCTCTTATATTTGTGATAAATTTACCTCTTCTTTTTGCAAGCACTGCTTTAGCTCCAATTTCTTTCATGCCAAATTGGCTGGGGTGGTTAGCTTCATTAAATCCATTAACTTTTGCTATTGAACCTATTCGGACTGCTTATACAGAAACTATGAATTTAGAAATAGTGGCTTTACATGCCCCATATGGTGATTTAACTTGTAAGAGTTGTATATCAATTTTATTTTCTTTAACAGTTTTTTCCTTGATTATTATAAGGCCTCTGTTAAATAGAAAGTTAAATTAATAAATTTATGCTTTTAAAAAATCATCTAATAGAAGTTTTTAAAAAAGCCACTTCAGTAAATAATATTGTGCTTAAAGAAAATATTGTTCTTAAGTGGGTCCATAGATTTGGTATTGAATCTTTAAATGATTTATTAATCCATAGTTCACTACAAAAAGAAAATCAGTGTGAAGAAGAAAATCAAGAACAGATCTCTTTAATTGATGAAGTACATGAAGAAAATCAAGAACAGACCTCTTTAATTAATGAAGTGCATGAAGAAAATCAAGATCAAATTAAGCTTGAATTATCAAAAACTTTTGAAAATATTGAAGAAACAAAGTGGGAATCAAATGGCCTGGAAACTTCTAGCAGCAATGACATATCTAGCAAAAATAAAAATTCTAATAAAATAAATCAATTTACTGAAACCCCAAAATTACCTCTACCTTATATTAAAAATTTAAGAAAGTGGATTAACAACGATAAAAAAGCTAGTTAGCTTTTACATCATACCCGGCATTCCCATGCCCCCCATTCCTGGCATTCCCATGCCCCCCATTCCTGGCATTCCCATGCCCCCCATTCCCGGCATTCCCATGCCACCCATTCCTGGCATTCCCATGCCACCCATTCCTCCCATTGGATCTCCACCTGGTCCTCCAGGGGCCGCGGCTTCGGGCTCTGGAATGTCTGCCATCGCAACTTCTGTTGTGAGGAGCATAGCTGCAATAGATACTGAATCTTGAAGAGCTAATCTTATTACTTTGGTTGGATCTAATATCCCTGAATCTTTTAAATCCTCATATTTCCCTGAATTAGCATTAAAGCCTTTGTTAAGTCTTTTAATTTCAGCGACAACTACATCTCCATTAAAACCAGCATTTTTTGCTATTTGTTTGGTGGGTTCCAAAAGGGCTTCTTTGACTATATTTATCCCTGTTCTTAAATCAATTGAAGATGTTTCACTTAAATTTAAAAGGTCATCTGATATTTCAATTAAAGTTTGTCCTCCTCCAGAAACAACACCCTCTTCAATAGCAGCTTTCGTAGCATTAAGGGAATCTTCAATTCTCAACTTTTTATACTTCATTTCTGTTTCTGTAGCAGCTCCTACTTTGATAAGAGCTACTCCTCCGGCTAGTTTGGCTATCCTTTCATTGATTTTATCCTGATCATACTCAGATTCAGTTATATTAACTTCCCTCTTTAATTTCTCTACTCGCGCTTTAACTAAATCTTTAGTGTCTTCGAAGGCAACAATTGTAGTTTTATCTTTTGTGATAGTTATTTTTTTTGCTTTGCCTAAATCATTAATCGATACTTTATCAAGTGGCATCGATTTATCTTCGCTAATTAACTTAGCCCCTGTAAGAATTGCAATATCTTCAAGGGCAGCTTTTCTTCTCTCACCAAATAACGGAGCTCTCACGGAAGCTACATTTAAAACCCCACTATTCTTATTCAAAACCAGAGTGGTTAAAGCCTCTCCTTCAATATCTTCAGCAAGAATTAGAAAAGGTGAGCCTGCCTTTTGAATTTCTTCAAGTATTGGAACTAGATCAACTAAAGTTGAGATTTTTTGATCAGTTATTAATATTTTTGGGTTTTCAAGTTCACAAACTTGTCTTTCTTGGTCTGTTACGAAATATGGAGAACTATAACCTCTATCAAAAGACATTCCTTCAGTAATATCTAATTCTGTTTCTAATGATTGAGATTCTTCAACAGTTATTACACCATCTGAAGTAACAATATCCATTGCTTTCGAAATTATAGATCCAATTTCTTCATCACCTCCAGCACTAACTGTTGCAACTTTTTGGATATCAGGACCACTTAATGAAATACTTTTGGAACTTAATTTTTCTAAGACAAAAGCTAGGCCTGCCTCCATACCTTTTTTTAACTCCATAGGGTTGGCACCAGAAGCAATATTTTTTAATCCCTCCTTAACCATCTTCTGAGTCAAAATGGTTGCTGTTGTTGTCCCATCACCAGCACTTTCTTTTGTCTTGGATGCAACTTGTTCTATTAATTTCGCACCTAAATTAGAAATAGGGTTTTCAATCTCGATCTCTTTAGCAACTGTAGATCCATCTCTTACTATATCCGGCGAACCAAATTTCTTTTCTATTACAACGTTTTTTGCTTTTGGCCCAATAGTAACCTTTACTGCATCAGCTACAAAATTCACACCTTTTTCTAGTGCTTCTCTTGATTCATTAGAAAAACTTAACTGTTTAGCCATGTTTATTCAATCTTTAGTCTTATTCTAATCTCCCATAGAATCATTTTTAAGGGATATTTAATTAAGTGGGGAAAGCCGAATTTCTTTTAATGAGACATACAAATTAACTCAAATAAGAGTATCTTTAAGTTATGGAAGAAACAAATAATCTTATTTTTACTCTTACCGCAATCCTCGCGATTGCTATGACATTAATATACTTTCCTTTAAGATTTTTCTTGACATTAACTGCTAGAAGTCGAAGACTTAAACTTTTACAAAAAATTAGAAGGTTAAGAGATGAATTGGGCCAACCTTATAAAAGTAAAAGTACATGATTAAATACTCATACCTCCGTCTATACTTATGGTTTGCCCTGTAATGTAACTTCCAGCATTACTTGAAACTAAGAATGATACTAAGTTTGCAATTTGCGTACAACTTCCTAATTTCCCTAAAGGGATAACTTTAAGTATCTCTTCAGTATTAAGTTTTTCAGTCATTTCTGTTTCTATAAAGCCTGGAGCTATTGCATTTACGTTTATACCTCTTGAAGCAAATTCTTTAGCACAAGTTTTGGTGAATCCAATAACTCCAGCTTTAGCTGCAGAATAATTTGCTTGACCGGGATTACCAATTATTCCAACAACAGATGAAATATTAACGATACTACCACTTCTTTTTTTCATCATAAATTTTGAAGCATATTTTGTACATAGAAAAACCCCTTTTAAGTTTGTATTTAATACATCATCCCATTGTTCCGATTTCATTCTCATCAATAGTCCATCTCTAGTAATACCAGCATTGTTAATAAGAATATCAATGGAGCCATTAATTTTTATGATTTCTTCAAAAGCTGAACTGACAGAATCCTCTCTTGATACATCAAATTTTAATTTATGAGCTTTACCTCCCGAATTTTTTATTGAATTTACAACTTCTTCAGCTTTTTCATCAGAAGAAGAGTAATTAATAAAAACTTCTGCTCCTAGGCGGCTTAGGTCTAGAGCGATTTCTTTACCAATTCCTCTGCTAGCTCCAGTGATTAAAGCAACTTTGCCTGACAATGAATCTGTATTGGACATTATGAAATTTTATAATGTCCAATCGTAGTACTATTTGTGTAAAGATATTGCTTTTATTTATAATTATCTAGAAAATATTAAATCCTTCTATTGTGCACTTTTTAATACCAGCTGCAGGGAGTGGTAGCAGAATGAAAGCTGGAAAAAATAAATTACTTATTGATTTAGAGGGAGAGTCTTTGATTTATTGGACACTTAAATCTGTATTTTCTGCAATCTCAACAAACTGGGTTGGAATAATTGGTCAACCGGAAGATAAAAATTTATTATTAAATTCTGCAAAGGATTTTGCCCACAAAGTTCATTGGATTAATGGTGGTGACACCAGACAAAAGTCAGTTTTTAATGGTTTAAAAGCGTTACCAAAAGATGCTGAAAAAGTTTTAATACATGATGGTGCTAGATGTCTAATTAATCCTGAATTGATAGACCTTTGTGCCAAGCAATTAGATCAAAATGAAGCAGTAATTTTGGCTACTAAAGTAACCGACACTATAAAGATTGTTGATAATGAAGGTTTTATTAAAGAAACACCAGACAGAAATTATTTATGGGCAGCCCAAACTCCTCAGGGCTTTCTAGTGGATAGATTAAAAAAAGCTCATAAGATGGCAATTGAAAAAAACTGGAAAGTCACAGATGATGCCTCACTATTTGAAATGCTTAATTGGCAAGTGAAGATTATTGAAGGAACTTATTCAAATATAAAAATTACTTCACCATTAGATTTGAAAATAGCAAAACTTTTTGTGAAGGACCCCTAGTTAAAAAGGTGTATCAATACTAAGAATGCCGTTATCACCATTTAAGGTGGCTTCGTATCCTAAAGGAATGCAAGCATTTCCAGTTATGTGGCCTATTGGTAGGTCAAAAAGAATAGGAAAATCAAACTCTTGAAGTCTTTCAATAATACAGTTTTTTAGTAAATCTTTCCATTCAAGGTCGCAGGAATCATTAGAAAAACTTCCGAATCCAATACCCGCAATTTCAGTAATTGTTTTAGTCATTCTTAGGTAAGTCAACATGCGATCGATTTTATAAATATCTTCATTAATATCTTCAAAAATTATTATTTTCCCTTTGCAATCTGGAAAGTGATTAGTACCAATTAAAAAAGTAGCAATAGTTAAATTAGAAACGATAATTTCTCCTTTAGCTTTCCCACCTCTTAAAGGAGTCCCTCTTATGTCCTCAACATATCCTTCAAAAAGTAAATTTTTTAATCTATTAAGACTCCACTCTGGCTCTTTGAAAAGGCCAGTAACCATGGGCCCATGAATAGAACCTATAAATCCTTGAGAATATTTAGATATTAATAAAGAACATGTATCTGAGAATCCAAGCATTAAACCATGCTGCCAAGAAGGTTCTTTTTCTAATATTCTTGCTGAACCCCAGCCTCCTTTTGCAAAAATTATTAGCTTACTATTTTGTGCTTTTTCCAGTTCTTCAAATCTACTTAGGTCATCACCTGCAAAGTAACCAAACTTTTTTGACAGAGAATTATTTTCATTGATTTCCAAGCCCCAGTTTTTTAAGATTTCTATACCTTTTTGAAAATTTTCTTTTTCATCAATAAAGGAGCCAGGAGTTAAAATATCTATTTGATCCCCTTTTTTTAATCTAAAGACCATTTTTAAAATTTATGAGGCAATAATAATTCCTAATAAAAGAACTCCTCCATAAATTGATTGATTTTTGAAGTGATTCCCAATATTTTTTATAGATTGCTTTTCCTCAGGAAATACTTTTAGTATATCTCGTTGCATTAAGATTGCTGTTGAAAGCCAAATTGGCCAAAAAATAAAATCCATTTGATTAATAAATCCGCATAATGCAAGAAAAATAGAAGTTAATAAATAACAAATTTGAATAGTTATTCTTGTATTGTTCTGAAGGTTAACAGCTGAACTATTTATTCCAATTTTGATATCATATTTTTTATCTGCTAAAGCATAAATTGTGTCAAAGCCAAAAGTCCAAAAAATAGTTGCTAGCCAGCAAAACAATAAAACAATACTATTTAAATTGCCTTCATTTGCGGCCCAGGGAATTAAGACAGCAAAACCCCAGCATATGGATAAGATTAATTGAGGATATTTAAACCATCTTTTAGCAGAAGGATAAATTAAAATAATAGGTAAAGCTAAAAAAGCAAGTGAAATGGAAAGGATCCTGCCAGGTTGAGGTAGTGACAAAGTTAAAAAGAAACTACATAAAATCAAAAAGAAAAGAATTGAATAAGCTGTTTTAAGACTGATTTTATTTGCAGCTAGAGGTCTATTTTTTGTCCTGAAAACTCTTTGATCAATTTTTTTGTCCCAAATATCATTAACTACGCAGCCTAATCCACTTACTAGTAGCCCTCCCAGGATTATTCTTAGCAACATTAAAAATGTTGGATTATCATTTGGGGTTAAATATAAACTCCATCCAGCAGGAATAAGTAAGATTATTCTTCCAGTCGGCTTATTCCACCTTAATAATTCAAAAAAAGTACTTAATTTAATTTGTCGATTTTTATTTTGCATATGACCTATTGTATATTTCATAACTTTAAATAATCTTACTAGGATTAAATGATTTCTATTATTTAATAATCAATCTTGGGTATATTTATTAATGGATTAACAATATCTGCATCTTATAAAAAGAAATGGTAGAGAAACAAGATTTAAGATATTTTCAAGAAAAGCAAATTTTAGTAGCTTCTATAGATATTGGAACTAACTCTACACATCTCTTGGTAGCAGAAATTAATCTAGAATTAAAATCATTTTCAATAAAATTCACTGACAAATCAACCACTCGTCTTGGAGAAAGAGATGAAGAGGGTAATCTTACTGAAGAATCAATGCAAAGAGCATTAGTTACTCTTAAGCGATTTAAGGAATATTGTAAAAGTAATGGAGTAAAACAAATAGTAACAGCAGCAACAAGTGCAGTCAGGGAAGCTCCAAACGGTCAAGATTTTATTAGAAGAGTTCTTGATGAAACTGATATTCAAATAGAAATGATAAGTGGTTCTGAGGAAGCCAGATTAATTTACCTTGGTGTTCTTTCTGGTATGGCTTTTGAAGATCAGTCTTTTGTAATCATAGATATTGGAGGAGGATCTACAGAGTTAATACTTGCAGATAAAAAAGATGCTATAGCTCTTACCAGTTCTAGAATTGGTGCAGTAAGACTTAAAAATGATTTTTTAAATAAAGATTCTATAAATTCAGAAAGATCCATTTTTCTATCAACTTTTATCAAAGGATCTTTAGAACCATCTGTTCGAAAAATAAAGAGTAGATCTAAGCGAGATAAGCCTTTATCTATGATTGCAACCAGTGGCACTGCAACCTCATTAGGAAATTTGATTTCAGATGATTTAGGAGAATCTAAACAAAAGTTGCATGGTTATAAATTTAAAAGGGAAAATTTACAAAATGTATTGGAAAAACTACTTAAATTACCGGTTTCGGAAATCAAGAAAATACCTTCATTAAGTGAAAGAAGAGCAGAAATAATTATTCCAGGAGCATTGATATTAAGCACAGCAATGGAGATGTTGAACTTTAATGAATTAATAATAAGTGAGAGGGCCCTTCGAGAGGGTTTAGTTGTAGATTGGATGCTTCGTCAAGGGATAATTAAAAACGAGTTAAATATTCAAAGCAATATTAGAAAAACAACTATAGTTCATCAGGCTAGAAAGTTTGGAGTAGATAATACAAGAGCTGAGAAAGTTATTGATATTGCCTTTCAAATCTACGATCAGACTAAAAATATCTTTCATAGCGACAGTGACTCTAAAGCTAAAGAACTTCTTTGGGCAGCTTCTAATCTTTATAATTGTGGGAAATATGTGAATGTAGGTTCATATCACAAACACTCTTGGTACTTAATAAAAAATTGTGAGTTGTTGGGATATTCTGAAGCAGAAACAAATATTATTGCTTCAATTGCCAGGTACCATAGAAAGACTCTACCCAAGAAAAGACATGAGTCTTGGCAAAATTTAATATCCAAAGAAGATAAAACATTAGTTCTTGAAATGTCATTAATTCTTAGACTGGCAGCATCTCTTGATCAAAGACCTGATAAAGTAATTTCCTCAGTTCAAATAAAGTTGCAGGAAAATATTCTTACATTTGAACTTTTACCTTTCGATAGAAACAATGATCTTTTACTTGAAAAATGGAACTTAGGATTATGCCGTTATGTAATAAAAGAACTAAAGAATTTAGATTTAAAAGTTATTTAGTTTTTTTAATAAGTTCCTGTTTTGGAGTTTGATTTTGAGAAGAGTCTGAAAATAAATTAAAAATTAAGGATGATGCGATTAGTCCCAGAAAGCCTGAAATTAAAATAAATATTAGGAACCCTACTGGATTAAGATTCTTAGATTGCCTAGACTTGTAATTTTTTTTTGAAACTTCTTCAACTATTTCTTCAATTTTCACTTCTTTCCTCTCTGTCTTGAATTCAGCCATTATAAAATCTGTATCAAGTTTGAGCTTCTGTGAAATCCTTCTAATCATTGCTTTGACAAAAACTTTCTCAGGTAGCTTTTCTTCATTACCCTCTTCTATGGCTTCAAGTTGATGAGCTCCAATTTTTAAATCAGAAGCCAATTCTTCAATAGACTGATTTTTACTTAACCTTGCCTCTTTAATGAAATTTCCAATTCTCTTTAAAGAGGAATTATCTCCTTTATTGTTGTTTCCCGAAACAGATTTTATTTCTTTCAAAGCAAATAAATTTTTACTAATTATAGTAATTAATATTTTTCTATCAACTTTAAGATTATTTATTCCTAAAGAGATGCCTATAAGATGGATTATAAAGATTAGATCTTTTTTGAAAATTACTAATTGCTGGGCTAATTATGTAAATGGTTGTTCTAATTAGTTCGTTCTCAATAGAAAATTTTTCCATATCTTTTAATTCTATTAATGATGTCCAACCATCATCCCAAGATACTCTAAATCCAACAATAACTTTAGTCTCTGGAGGGTAAAATTCTAGTAGAGTTTCTTGAGACCTTTTCACATGCCTAGCACTTAGATATAGACATATAGAGGAATTGTGTTTCGCAAGATCTTTCAGAGATTCTTTTTCGGGCATCCCTGTTCGCCCTCCTGCTCTAGTTAAAATTATTGTTTGCGTTACGTCAGGGATGGTTAACTCAGCTTCATGATATGCTGCAGCAACCTGAAAAGCACTTACTCCAGGAACAACCTCGATTTCAATTTTTTCGTTTTTTAAAATTTCGATTTGCTCTCTAATTGCTCCAAAAAGGCAAGGGTCTCCATCATGCAACCTTATAACAGTTTTCCCTGCATGAAATTTTTCTATCATAATTGAGGTGATTTGCTCTAAGTTAAGTGAACTCGTTTTTATTTTTTCAGAACTTTCTTTAGCAGAATCTAAAATCTTTTCAGGAATTAGAGAATCAGTCCAAATAATGACATCTGCAATTTTTATCTTTTTTAATGCTTTTAAAGTTAATAATTCTGGATCGCCTGGACCAACACCAATAAAGGATATTTTGTTATCCATTCTTTCTATTTTTCCCACTATATGTTCTTGATCTTAAAAAAAATATTCCAATTAATCCAGAAGAAAATAGAAAAATACTTATAAATTGAGCCATTCTTATACCGCCATCACAGAAAGGTGGAATTCCACCAATGCATAGTGGGTCAGTTCTTAAACCTTCAATCCAGAATCTTCCAAAGCTATAACTTATTAAATAAAGACAGCTAATAAAGCCAGGCCTGAAAAAATCTGTTTTATTTTGTTTATTAAAGATAATAATAAGGACGATGAAAATTAAAAGATTACACAATGACTCATAGAGAAATGTAGGATGAAAAAATTCATAATTAATAAATTCTAAAGGCCTATTTTGGATAGGTATAAATAATTTCCAAGGCAAATTTGTAGGAACTCCAAAGGCTTCATTATTGAAAAAATTTCCCCACCTTCCTATTGATTGTCCAAGAATAATCGAGGGTATTAATATATCTATAAAAGTTTTTAAATTAATTTTTTTCGACTTACAGAAATAGATAATAGATATTAATCCTCCAATTAGACCTCCATGGATTGCTATGCCCCCTTCCCAAACTGCAAGAAAAGAAGGTATTTGAATGATGTTATTGAATAGTTTAAAAGAAGTAAAAAAGTTCTCTCCGCTATATTGTTTCCACTCAAAAATTACGTAATAAGTTCTAGCTCCAATTATTGAAGAAATTATTAATGATGGAAGTATTTCACTAATGTACTCTGGATTAATATTTCTTGCCTTGGCAAGTTTTTTAGAGACAAATAGGCCTATTAAAACTGAAACCGAAATAAGAAGTCCGTACCATCTAATAGTTATAAATCCTAAATTTAAAAAAGTTTCTCCTGGAGATTGTATAAAAGCTTGAAGTATAAGCATTTAGAGAAAGTTAGATACCCTCTGCTGCTTGAACTTTTTCTACTTGTTTTTTCTTTAATACTAAAAGTATTTGTGTTAAGCCTACACCAATGAAGAATGCAATCAATCCAATAACTCTATAAGGGCTCTGAAGTACAACCTCAGCATCTAGTTGCCCAAAGCCACCAACGTTGGGATCATTAGTAAGAGGGTCACCTAAATTAATTTTGTCTTGCGCTTTTACGATAAGTTGAGGACCAACAGGGACTGCTTCAGTAGTTATTTCACCATTATCGTTTTCTATATTGACTTGATAGCTACCATCTTCAATTGTTTCTATTGAATTTATAGTTCCTGCGGTGGAAGAAGTGAATACTACATTATTGCTCTTGTCTCCAGTTGGATATACCTGACCTCTACCTCTATTGCCTCCAATATGTAATGAGTATTTCCCATAGTGATATTCTTTATTAGTGGATGGATCAGGGGAAAGTATAGGGAAAACGATTTCTTTATTGGTATCGCCAGGTAAAGGTCCGACAATAATGATATTATCTTTCTCTTCACTGTAATTAGTGAAATAAACCCCTTCTGTCTCCTCTTTTATTTCTTCGGTCCATCTTTCTTGTGGAGCAAGTTTAAAGCCATCAGGCAGCATTACAACAGCACCAACTTGTAATGGTACTTCCGAACCATCTGCCCCTATCTCTTTTAAATCATTTTTGTAGGGTATTTTGACTACAGCTTTGAAAACACTGTCTGCTCCAACAGATTGCGGAACCTCTGCAATTGTAGGCATCTGAGCTAGATGACAATTTGCACAGACTATCTTACCTGTGGCTTCTCTTGGGGATTCGTAGTTCTGCTGAGCCCAAAATGGATAAGCAAAACTCATCTTCGGATAAAATACAATGCTTGAAATGAAAAGCAGAGTACAGATAAATAAACTTGTTTTTTTCATAATTTGATTTTTAAGACCTTTCATTTTTTTATGCCCACCATGGATTTTCATTAGTTCTAAAGTCAGTTTCTGACCATTGTTTAACGAGTACATCATCATCTTCAATATCGACATGAGCTAGAGCTAGAGATAAAGGCGCAGGCCCTCTTACTACCTTCCCGTTGGTATCGTACTGACTGCCATGACAAGGACATATGAATTTATTAGCACCACTATCCCATGGGACAACGCAACCTAAATGAGTACAAATTGCATTTAAACCAAATTCTCCTATTTCCCCACCCTCATTAACTATTAAATAAGTTGGATCTCCCTTTAGACCCTGAACTAGACTTCTGTCTCCTGCTTGATGGGTAGCTAACCAACCCGTCTTAGTTATTGGATTCCCTAATTCATCTTTAGCAGAAGTTCCACCTCCACCACCTCCTGCTCTTAGAGGCATGAAATAATTCGCTACAGGGTAAAGGGCTCCTAAAGCTACACCAGTTGCAGTACCAAATGTAAGAAGATTCATAAATTGCCTTCGACCCATAGAAGGGACATCATTGGAACTTAATTGAGTCATTCGCTACTTGGTTCTGTTATTTATTAGTTATTATGGATCAAATTGCTCAATTTCTGTTGCAAATAGATAGGACTTTTAATAATTTAAAGTAAAAGTTTAGGAAGTCTTAATTAATTGATTTAAATGAACCCATTGCTAGTAGATGAAGTTATACATTATTTGATTCATCGCTGGGGGAAAAAATATGATTTTAGACTCTTTAGAAGAGGAAAATTTGTTTATTTTCAAATGATGTGGGGGTTTCTTGGACAGGAATCATTCCCTTTAAGTGAAGATGAATATAAAAAATCCATAGCTGATAAAATCGAAATTTTAAATAGATGTGGATATTCTGAAGAAGTAAGGGAATGGCTAAAGAAAGTCAATGCTAAGCCAAGGTTAGGTAGAGCTGTCAGCTTGCAATTAGATCTCAATGTGAAGATGAAAGAGTTTTTGACTTAAGATTTTCTGATAAGTAAGTTAATCCAGTACCCACAAAAAATAAAAACACAATCGATATAGACAGCAATGACATAGTCAATGGGTCAGTTGAAGGAGTAATCACTGCGGATAATATTGCAGAGGAAATTACAACTATCTTCCAATTTGAAATCATTTTTTCTGTTGTGATTATTCCAAGAGAACCAAGGATAAATTGTAATACTGGCAATTGAAAAGCTATTGCAGTGCTAGACATTAATAAGAGAACAAAATCAAAATATCTTTCTATAGACCAAGTTGGTTCAACAATATCAGCACCGAAACTAATGAAGAAATTTATTGCTGCAGGGACTAATATCCACCATGAAAAAATTAATCCTAAAAAAAATAGAAGACCTGAACCAAAAACCGCAGGCAAGATAAGGCTTTTTTCTTGTTTTGTTAAACCAGGTGAAATGAATAATATTATTTGATAAAAAATATAAGGCATTGAAACTATCAATCCGCTATAACCTGCAACTTTAATAGCGACAAATAAAAACTCCCCTGGAGCAAGTTGTAGTAAATGAATATCACCAGCTGGAATTTCTAAAAAAGATATTAATGGCTTTATGATGAGAAAACTAAAAAATATTGAAATAAGTATTGAGTAAATTGAGTTTAGTATCCTTTGACGAAGCTCCTCTAAATGATCACTAAAAGTCATCGAATCTGATAATTTTTTTTCACTTTGACCTGTAACTCTCATTATTATTTGATAAAAATTGTGCAAGAAAAAGGTTTAAAACTACTATTGTCAAAGTCCAATTTATTTTTCGATAAACTTAATTATTTGCTTAATTTAGGATTTGTTGGATCTGGTAATAAGAAAGGAGGGGCATCATTTAAAGATGATTCACCATAAGTTTCATATTCTCTATATCCACCCATTTTCCCATTTGTTTTCATTAAAGCGCTTACGAAGGCAAGTAGTAAGAAAACAGTAGGAGCTCCAATTATTAATGCAGCACCAAATAGATATCCAATAATAAATTCTGGAAAACTATGATTTCCTAAAAATTCATGAGTGCCTAAAAGAAAATCAAACATTGATTTAAAAATTTTTTTTATTATAAACTAAATTACCTTTTTAAGATTTTTTTTAATGTAATCTTCTCCTCTTGTAGGATTTCCCCAAATAATTTCTCCATTTTTAAAGGAAACGCACCCCGGTCCTCCGTTTTTGATTTTTTGCAAATCTTTAATCTTTACTAAATTAATTGGAACTTTAATGTTTCTTTTTGCCTTACTAAATAAAGCAGCTAAATCTGCAGCTATTTGAAGATCTTGTTCAGATGCTACTTGAGATGAAGACTTCAAAACTACATGACTGCCTGGTGATTCTTGTGCATGAAACCATAAATCTCCTTTTTTTGAGAACTTAAAGCTAATTAAATCATTTTGCCTCATATTTCGTCCTACCTGAAGCTTTAATCCTCTGGGAGTGTCAACTTGAATTGGTGAAGACTCTATCTCATATGTACTTTTCTGATCTTCTCTTTGCTTCTTGATATTGATATTAAACTCGTTACAAATTTCTTCCATAATTTCTTCTAGTAGTTTGATTCTTATAGAAAGTTTTTCATGATTTAAAGAATTTAAATTTTCTATAAGCGTAGTGAATTCGTCTAATCTTTCTATGTTTGTTTTGTAAATACTTAATCTTTCTTTTATTAATTCTCTAGATCTCTTTAGTTTTTTTGATTTTTTATATAGTTTTTGTCCCTTTATAATGTCTTGTTTTTTAATTTCATGTGAGGCGAATATATTATCAGCTTTTTCTTTATATATCTCGTAGTTTTCTGATTTTGTCAGTAGATCATATTGAATATTTAAATTCTTTTTCTCAGTATTAGTCTGTTTAAAAATTATCCCTTCAATTTTTTTTCCCAATAATTTAAGTTTTTTTTGTTTCAGATGATAATCATAATAATTCTCTAAGCTTGTGCATAAATCTATTTTATTTTCGCAATTAATTTCCTTATCAATAAACCAAACGCAATAAAAATCTTTGTTGAATGTAGAAAAATTAAAGTTATTGTTTTTAAACCTGTTTATCCAAATCTTCCAATTTTTAAATATCTCCTTTAAGTCTGAGTTGCTAATGAAATCAATATTTTTTTCCATTATTTCTGAATTAATATTTGCGCTAACAACCTCTAATTGTTTTGTGAGGATAGGGCTTACTCCTTGATAGGTATTTATTAAACAGTATTTCAAAGACTCAGGTACTATTGAAATTGAATCTTTCCATGATTGAAAAGACTCATCTTCTCTAGGTTGTTTTTTGAGATTGACCGGAGGGCCAGAATAAATTGATCCTGTTGAAATTGTCCTAAAACTAGATTGACTTGATTTAATTTGTTTACCAACGGCAATTATTTTATGTTTATTATCCAGATAAAAAATATTACTATGTTTTCCCATTAATTCAAAAATTAAATACTTATTAATTTCATCACCAGGTTTTTTCGCAAAACTAAATTTTATAACTCTCTCGAAATCATCTTGATCAATCGAAATTAAAGCCATATACTTTAACCCGTATCTTATTTGTTTAGAAAGT
>CACBGC010000007.1 GCA_902538695.1 uncultured Synechococcaceae cyanobacterium
ATTCAAACAATAGGAAGAGCTGCCAGACATGTTGAAGGTGTTGCCTTGCTTTATGCAGATAACTTCACAGATTCAATGAAAAGAGCAATATCTGAAACTGATAGAAGAAGAACTATTCAAAAAAAATATAACCAAGTCAATGGTATTACTCCAAAACCTGCAGGCAAAAAAATAGAAAATTCAATATTATCTTTTCTAGAACTTTCCAGAAAACTTGATGCTGGTGGTTTATCTAAAGATTTAATAAATATAGTTAATAACAAAACTGATGCAATTCTCAGTTCCAGTGATAATCAATGTTTGCTCGAAGAATTGCCTGACTTAATAGAAAAGTTAGAAATTAAAATGAAAGACGCTGCAAAAGAGTTAAATTTTGAAGAAGCAGCAAATTTGAGGGATAGAATCAAAAAATTAAGACAAAAATTGGCAAGAAATAATTAAAAAGAACTTATTTTTCTAATTCGAAATGATTATGAATCGCATTAACTGCTTTGTCACAATCTTTTTCTAAGACAATACATGAAGTCCTAATTTCACTCGTGGCGATCATTTCAATATTGATACTTTGGTCAGCCAATGCTCTAAATATTTTTCCAGCCGTTCCAACCTTAAATGCCATTCCCGCTCCTACAGTACTTACTTTTGCTATAGCAGGGCCATCTTCAATGTATGATCCGGGTAATTTTTTTGTTAAGGCCTCAAAAACTAAGTTTGCTTTTTCTCTATCTTGTTTATTCATTGTAAGACTAATATCCTTAGTTTTTAAAGTGGAAATTCTTTCAGACTGAACAATAGTATCGATAAGTAAATTATTTTCAGCTAATGCTAAACATATCGATGCTGCTACACCTGGACGATCAGGCAGTTTTCGAAAGCTTACCTGAACTTGGTTTTTATCTAATGCAATTCCTCTTACTTCAGGTTGATCTTGTTTTTCATTTATTGGATTAACAAATATTTGTGTGTCAGATAACTTAAATTTCTCAGCAACAAATCTAATAGCTTTTGGTATATTATTAATTTCAATTACACAGCTGACTTTAATTTCACTAGTAGCTATTAACCTAACGTTTATATTCGCTTGAGATAAAGTATCAAATAAATCAGCTGAAACACTAGGTCTGCCCATAATGCCTGCTCCTTGAATACTTAATTTTGTCATGTTGGTTTTTAAGTTAAATTCTCCCCCTAATTGACTAGTTATAAGTTCACATTGTTCTGCAGTCTTTTGTACTTCTAATTCACCAACAGTAAATGTAATATCGTTTTTATTTCCATCATTTGTCGCTTGTATTATTAAATCTACGTTAATACTTGCTTCTGAAAGTTTTTCAAATATTTGCGCAGCAATCCCAGGCCTATCAGGAATATTTGAGAGACTGAATACTGCTTGGTTTTCTAATACTTCAAGACTATTGACTGTTTTTGTTAATTCTAAGCTTCCTCTTTTTAGCGGGAGAGGTTGGATTTGACTTTCTAGGAGAGTCCCACTGGAGTCACTTTGGCTTGATTTGACACATAATTTAATTCCATAATTGCGAGCAATTTCTACTGCTCTTGGATGCAGAACTGAAGCACCGACGCTTGCAAGTTCAAGCATTTCCTCGCAGCTAATTTCATCTAAGAGTTTTGCATTAGGAACAATCCTTGGATCAGTAGTAAGAACCCCTGGAACGTCTGTATAAATTTCGCAAGTCTCAGCTCCTAAAGCTGTTGATAAAGCTACCGCGGAAGTATCTGAACCACCTCTACCCAAAGTTGTAATTTCCATTGAACCCGTATGGCTTAATGTTGTTCCTTGAAATCCAGCTACGACAACTACAAAACCCTGATTTAAATAATTTTGGATCCTTTCTGTTTTAACATCCAGAATTCTCGCTTTACCATGAATTGATTCAGTAATAATTCCAACCTGGCTACCAGTCATTGAAATTGCAGGTATTCCGTATTCGTTTAATGCCATTGAGAGAAGAGCTATCGTTACTTGTTCTCCAGTTGAGAGAAGCATATCCAATTCTCTTCGATTAGGATTTTTACTAATTGATTCCGCTAAAGAATTTAAATCATCTGTAGTTTGCCCCATCGCAGAGACAACTACGACAATTTCATTCCCTGCTTCTTTACTTTGACAAATGCTACTTGCAATATTTTTAATTTTTTTAATATCACCGACAGAAGTACCGCCAAATTTTTTTACTAGTAAAGCCATATTTAAATGATAATGTAAATTCTTAAACTTATAATTTGGTTAACTTAAATTAATTAATTTCTCTGTAAAAACATTTATAGGATTATTACCTTGTTTTAGTAATGATTCAATATCTATTAAGTTACTAATTAAATTAATTAAATATTCTTTAGATACATTTTTGACTTTTTTTCGAATAAAAAAAATTCTTTTTGGATTAGAAATGCCTGCAAGATTACAAATCTTTTCTGAATTATCGTTACCTGAATTAACTGCTAGTTTTATAATGGTATGAATTCTTATTTGACTAATTAAACCTGCATTTAGTCTTAAAGCAGGTTCTCCTTTCTGTAAAGAATAATTTATTTCAATGAGGCTTTCATTAATATTTTTTTGTAAGAGAAGATCAATGATTTTGAAAATATTGGATTGATGATCACTAAATATTTTTTTTACATCAATACTTTTAAGAAAAAGTTGTGAATTCGAATCACTTGATACTGCAGAGAGGTATGTTTTAGCTTTGGCTAATTCATTTATTAGTTTATAGCTGTCATTACCAACTGAATCAATAATTAATTCAGCTGCATTTTTATCAATTTTGATATTCATTTCATTGGCAGCATCTTCTAAAAATCTTTTTTTGGCCCTCATAGTCCCAGATTTCTGGTAAAGAAAATGATTTTTCTTTGGCTAAATTATTTTTGATAAGTTTTTGTAAAAATTTAGTACTCTTTAGTCTTGAGTCTGGTTTTTTTGTATTTTGCAAAATGAAATAAGTATTTTGAGGTATATTGTCATGAATTTTTTCAAATTTATTTCTTAGATTTTCATTTTTGGCAGTAAAAATGGGATTATTTTTCAATGTAACTATTCTGTATCCATCTCCAAAAGGAGGTGTAAGAACTTCATCAAAAGCTTTATTGACTTGCTCATCATCATCTCCATTTAAATTAGTTACGTTTATTTGTTTCCATTCTTTGGATACTTCCTTATCAATTAATTTTTGAATAAATGTATTTTGAGCATTTAGATCATTACCCCATAATATTTGTATTGGCATAATAGCTCAATAAAAACCATATATTAACTATGATTACTTCTAACACAAATTAAATTTAATGGTAATAGATCATCCAATTTTTTTGGAAAGCATCAGATTCATAAGATCTCGTTTAGTAGCCAATGATCTAAATTATTTGGAAAAAAAAGTATTAGAGAGATTAGTCCATACTTCAGGAGATTTTACAGTTCAAAATCTTGTAAATTTTAGTGAAGGTGCTTGTGAAAAGGGTCTTCAGGCGCTTAAAAATGGTGCTCCTATTTTAACTGATACCGATATGGCAGCAGCAGCAATAAAATCCATGGCAGAAAATACAACTAGTAATAAAGTATTCACCGCTAGAATGTGGTTTGGAAAAAATAATCATACAAACTTAACTAAAACTGCATATGGCTTAAGTGAAGGTTGGAAGGAGTTATCCGCAATAAATTCTGGAAGCAAATCTCCTATTGTAGTTATTGGCAGTTCGCCTACAGCGTTAACTTATTTAATTGATATTTTAGAAAATGCAAAAGATTTACCTAGTTTAATTATCGGAATGCCTGTTGGATTTATTGGTGTGGAGAATAGCAAAAAAAAACTGATTTCCACCGATCTTCCTAGAATTGTTTTGAATTCAACTAGAGGAGGTGCTGCCATGGCAGCTGCTGCGGTTAACGCCTTATTGAGGGAAACAATTTAAAAAGTATTTATTTGATAAAAATATCAAAAATTTACTCAATATCATAATTTAATTTGTTGTTTTCTTCTAAAGAATTTAAAACTGATTTTGCTTTTTCTATAACTTCTTTTGGAACTCCTGCTAATTTAGCTGCTTCTATGCCATAGCTTTTGTTTGAACCCCCTTTAACAATTCTGTGGCTAAAGATTAGCTGATCGTTATTTTGTTCTACTAAAACTTGAAAATTTTGTATATTCTTATTTGAATTTTTTAAATAATTCAGCTCATGATAGTGCGTAGCAAAAATAGTATTACATTGAATTTTTTTTGCAAGATATTCACTTACTGACCAAGCTATTGAAAGTCCATCAAAAGTAGATGTCCCTCTGCCTATCTCATCAAGTAAAACTAGTGAGCTAGAAGTTGCCTGATTTAGAATTGATGCAGTTTCAGACATTTCTACCATAAATGTGGATTGTCCAGATGATTGATCATCAACTGCCCCAATTCTTGTGAAAATCCTATCTGCAATCTTGATTTCAGCATTACTAGCAGGAACAAAGCTACCAATTTGTGTGAGAATTTGTATTAAACCAAGTTGTCTTATAAAGCAACTTTTTCCGCTTGCATTGGGACCTGTTAATATAATTAATTTTTGATTATCCTCAAAAGAGATATCGTTTGCTACAAACTTTTTATCACTTAACAATTGCTCTACAATTGGATTTCTTCCTGCGATAATTTTTGTACTATTTTTTGTCATTGAATCATTTATTGGTATTAATGAAGGTTTTATAAAATTATTTTCTACTGCAGTAATTGATAAACCAAGTAGTGCATCAAGAGATGCTATGGATTTTGCAATTGATCTTATTTGTTTTGTTTTTTCAGCAACTATATTTCTTAATTCGCAGAAAATTTCATATTCTTTTGATGAAGCTCTACTTTTTATTTGGAAAATCTTATTTTCTTTATTTTTAATTTCTGAAGTGATATATCTTTCTTCATTAGTAAGTGTTTGCCTTTTGATCCAATGTTGTGGAGCTAAATTAACTTTTGACTTATTTATAGAAATGTAATAACCAAAATTTTTATGAAATTGAATTTTTAGGTTTGAAATCTTGCTAATTTTTCTTTCCTTTGATTCTTCTTTATTTAGCCACTCAGAGTAATCATCCATTAAATTTCGTAAACCATCTAATATATTGTCAACACCATCGTGGATCATGCCTCCTTCACTAATATTTAGAGGAGGATTTTCTACTAGTTTAAAGCTTATAGTATCAGCTAATTCTAAGAGTCCTTCATCAATATTTTTTAATTGATTAGTCCAATCTGGGAGATTATATTTAAATAATTCAATTATGGATTTTAGTCTAGGCAATTTTTTTAAACCTTCAGCTATTGCAATTAAGTCTCTGGGACTTGCATGACCTGCACAAGCTCTACCTGCAAGTCTTTCTAAATCCCCCATTGCTCTAAGTAAATTTTGGGTATCTGTACGTAATTGTTTAGATTCAAGAAAGTTTGTAATTATATTTTGTCTTTTATAAATTTCATTAACGTTTAATAGTGGTGAATCTATCCACCTTCTTAAACACCTTGCACCCATGCAGGTATAAGTCCTATCAATACTCCATAGTAGCGAACCTACATAATTGTTTTCTCGTTGCGTATTTTTGATTTCTAAGTTTTTTTGAGTTTGATAATCAATAATTAATTTGTTGTGACCATATTGGATTTGTGGAAAGTCTAATGAGATTTTTAAAGAAGAATCTTTATCTAAATTTGAAGGATTAATTTTTTCTAAATAATTTAATAAACCTCCAAGTGATCTAGTTGCATTATTTAAATTTTTAAGTCCTATTCCCTCTAGGTTTGCAATTTGGAAATAATTTTTTATTAGATAATTTGCTTCATTAATTCCAAAATTAGTCTCTTGAGAAACAGTATATGTAATTTGACTATTTCCTTTAATTAATAAATCTCTTACTGCATTGCTTCCTACAATGATTTCTGAAGAATCTAATTTAATAATTTCATCAAATAGTTTTGACAGAGATTGGCCTTCTAAAGTTATTAATTCTCCTGTGCTCACATCAGCTTTTGATATACCCCATTCATAAGATTCATCTGAGTTTTCTTCTGATAAGTAAATAGCAGTAATCCAATTATTTTTCTTTGCTATCAACATCCCCTCTTCAATTACAGTTCCAGGAGTAATTATTCTTGTTATTCCTCTTTTAATTGGAGTCCCATAATTTCCAGAACTTTTTTCTAATTGATCGCATATAACTACAGAATAATTTTTTTTAATTAAATCAGCACAGTATCTCTCCATTGCATGATGGGGAACCCCTGCCATAGGGATCTTACCAATCTCTTTGCCAGCATCTTTACTGGTAAGGGTTATTTCTAAAAGGTTAGATATTAATACAGCGTCCTCAAAAAAACATTCAAAAAAATCTCCTAATCTATAAAGTAATAACCTATCTTTATTTTCTTCTTTTAGAGTGACATAATGCTTCATTACAGGAGTTAATTTCAGTTTTGAAACTGTTTTATAGCTATAAGATTCTTCATTGATGCAAACATTTTTGTTATTTGAAATTAAATCAGTCTTGAATTTATTTATTAAATTAGTTGAATTTTTTCTTTGTCTGGGTCTTTTTTGCGATTCTTTTTTTAAATCTTCCAAAGATAAATCTTCTGGAATTTTTGTTATTTCTTTTTGTTCATTATTATCATTACCAATCGC
Organism: uncultured Synechococcaceae cyanobacterium; assembly: GCA_902538695.1. Classification (GTDB taxonomy): domain Bacteria; phylum Cyanobacteriota; class Cyanobacteriia; order PCC-6307; family Cyanobiaceae; genus Prochlorococcus_A. The sequence continues at coordinate 6,671 of CACBGC010000007.1, forward strand.
AAATAAATTTTTTTGAATTATCGTATCTTCTTGCATACTTTTTTAATTTCTAAATAGATATTAGGTAGAAATTTTTTTTTTGCACTTAAAGTGGCTAAAGTATGTAAATTTTCTCTAAAAATTATCATTTTCATGAGATTATAGTATTTATAATATTCGAAACCTAAGACTGAATTATGCAGGCTGTTAACTTTTTCTTCGTAAATGCTCTATTATTTGCTTCTTTAATTGCGGTAGTTGGAGTACCCGTTTTATATGTGACTCAACCTTCTACTGAAGAAGGACAGCGAGAAAGTAGGAGAAAAATTTATTCTATTGCTGCAGTTTGGGTTGTTTTGGTTTTTGTTACAGGGATAGTTTCTTCATTAGTTTGAACTTAATACCTTTTCGTGAGAGTCTATTAATATATCTAAGTAAAATTTAATGGCTATTTTTGAGGGTTCTTTTACTAATGCCTCTACTTTAAAAGTTGGGATTGTAATAGCAAGATTTAATGATTTAATTACAAATAAAATTCTATCTGGTTGTCTTGATTGTTTAAAAAGACATGGTTTAGATACTTCAGAATTAAGCAATCAATTAGATATAGTTTGGGTTCCAGGTTCATTCGAATTACCAATCGCAGCTAAAACCCTCATGAAAAAAAAGAGTTATGATGTTGTAATTGCTCTTGGGGCTGTGATCCGTGGTGAAACTTCCCACTATGATGTAGTTATATCTGAGGCGAGTAAAGGTATTTCGCAAGTTTCAAATGAAAATAATGTTCCAATTATTTTTGGAGTTTTAACTACTGATACTATGCAGCAGGCTTTAGAAAGAGCAGGAATTAAAAATAATCTTGGTTGGAATTATGCTTTACAAGCAATTGAGATGGGATCCTTAATTAAAAATTTAAATTAATTGAAAAAATTTTAATTATTTTTATCATTGATCCCTTCTTTGAGATAAAATAAAAAAGTTATGCGGATGTAGCTCAGTGGTAGAGCATCTCCTTGCCAAGGAGAATGTCGAGAGTTCGAATCTCTTCATCCGCTTTTAATGTTTTATCTTTTAGAATATTCTTTAAAGATAATTTCGTAATGACAAGATTAATTTCTACAGAGGATTTAAAGGGATTATTTACTAAACCTTATGGCACGGATGCACCTACTAAAGAAAAATGGGCTGAATTTTATAATGAGAATGTTGTTTTTATTGACCCAACACAGGAAACAGAGGGCTTAGATTCTTATGTTAAAGCTCAAGAAAAGTTAGTTAAAAGATGTGATGATGTTTTTTTAGAAACTCATGCTATTTCCATAACTGGGGATTGTGGATTTGTTGAATGGACAATGGGTTTAAAAATCATGGGTAAAGAATTTATTTATCCTGGAACTACTCGTTTATCATTTGGTGAAAATGGATTAATCAAAGAGCACAGAGATTACTTTGATTTTTGCGGCCCAACTTTTGGACCAGTTCCTATTTTAGGACCTTTTATAAGATGGCTTTATAGTAAATTTGTATCCTGATTTTGTTTTCTTTAGAAACAGAATGTCTTATATTTCACGAATTAATAAATTTTGAGAAGTAACTTCTTTAAAATCAAATTGAGAATAAAACAATTTTTTGTTTGTTGTCATTAAATATAATTTTTTTGTATTTTTAATTTTTTTTGAAGACAAAAGATTGTTTAAAATTAATGTGCCGAAACCTTTGCCTTGGTGATTTTGATCAATAACAATATCCCAAAGCACTCCGCGGTAAATCCCATCGGTTAAAGCTCTACCAAAACCAACTATTTCCTTGCCAACCCAAAGACTTATTACAACATCACTGTTAGCAAGACATTTTTTGAGATCATTAATTGTTCTATTTTTTGCCCAGAAAGCATTGGTATCTAGTAATTTTTGTAGTTTAATTAATCCGTTTGTTGGTTTAAGATTAGGACCTAATCCAAAAACCCTTAATCCTAAAGCTCCTTTGGCATGTTTGATTAGAGATATTTCTTTCATTTATTAAAAAGATTTTTGAAAAGCGATGTCATCTATGCTATTTTTGTGACTTCAATCTAAATACCTTAAACGATCTTTTCTATTAAATAAAGAGATAATAGCTTTATTCATTCTGTTGTAACGCACTAATTTATAATGTTTGTAATAAGATGAATTTTTTTAAGGACTTTGACTTATGCTAAAACTTTTGTTGGGAGATCCAAATACACGAAAGTTAAAGCGCTATCAACCAATAGTGGAAGAGATAAATTTTTTAGAAGAAGAAATTTCTCAATTGTCTGATGATGAGCTTAGAAAAGAAACTCAAAATCTAAAATCAATTATTTCAGCAGAATTAGATTTTAAAAAACAAAGAGAACTCCTAGAAGAATTTCTCCCTAAATCCTTTGCAATCGTACGAGAAGCAAGTAAACGTGTTCTTGATATGAGACACTTTGATGTTCAGTTAATAGGCGGGATGGTTTTAAATGAGTGTCAAATTGCTGAGATGAAGACTGGAGAGGGAAAAACTCTTGTCGCAACATTACCTTGTTATTTAAATGCTCTTACGGGGAAAGGTGTTCATGTTGTTACTGTAAATGATTATTTAGCTAGAAGGGATGCAGAGTGGATGGGACAAGTTCATCGTTTTTTAGGTTTATCCGTTGGTTTGATTCAGCAAGATATGAATCCAGTTGAGAGAAAGAAAAATTATGATTGTGATATTACTTATGCCACTAATTCAGAATTAGGATTTGACTATTTAAGAGATAATATGGCTACCGATATTAGTGAGGTAGTTCAAAGAAAGTTTAATTACTGCGTAATTGATGAGGTTGATTCAATATTAATTGATGAAGCAAGAACACCTCTAATCATTTCTGGCCAAGTTGAAAGACCACAAGAAAAATATCAAAAAGCTACAGAATTATCTTTTACATTAGTCAAAGCAAAAGAATTAAGTAAAGATGGTATTGATCCAGAGGGGGATTATGAAGTTGATGAAAAACAGAGAAGCTGTATACTAACTGATCAGGGTTTCGCAAAATGTGAAGAGTATTTGGGAGTGAATGATTTATATAATCCTCAAGATCCTTGGGCGCACTATATTACTAACGCTTTAAAAGCCAAGGAATTATTTATTAAAGATGTGAATTATATTATTAAGAACGATGAGGCTGTCATTGTTGATGAATTTACTGGTAGGGTAATGCCAGGAAGACGTTGGAGTGATGGACAACATCAGGCAATAGAAGCGAAAGAGGGTCTTAAAATTCAGCCTGAGACTCAAACATTAGCATCCATAACTTATCAGAATTTTTTCCTTTTATACCCTGGTTTAGCAGGAATGACGGGAACGGCAAAAACTGAGGAGGTTGAATTTGAAAAAACTTATAAATTAGAATCAACAGTTATACCGACAAATCAAATAAGAAAGAGACAAGATTGGTCCGATCAAGTATTTAAGACAGAGATTGGTAAGTGGAAAGCCGTTGCCAAAGAAACTGCACAAATACATAGAGGTGGTAGACCTGTTTTAGTTGGTACAACAAGTGTTGAAAAAAGTGAATTATTAAGTTCACTTTTATCTGAAGAAAAAATTCCACATAATTTGTTAAATGCTAAGCCAGAGAACGTTGAACGTGAGGCAGAAATTATTGCTCAGGCAGGAAGAGCAGGTGCTGTTACTATTGCGACTAATATGGCTGGAAGGGGAACAGATATAATTCTTGGCGGTAATAGTGACTATATGGCAAGGCTTAAATTAAAAGAAATTTTAATTCCTTTGTTAGTCAAGCCTGATAATGAGCATAAGCCACCAATACCTAAACAAAGAAATTCAAAATCTAAGGGTGGTTTTTCTAAAAAAGATGGTTCAAATTTGAAAAAGAACATTTCAAGTTCTTCAACAAATCTTTTCCCTTGCAAACTAGATGAAGCAATTGAAAAGAAACTCTCTTTGTTATCTAATGAACTTGTTAAAAATTGGGGAGATAGACAACTTTCTGTCTTGGAGCTTGATGATAGGATAGCTACAGCTTCAGAAAAAGCACCAACTGATGATAACTTGATAAAGCTTTTGAGAGAATCTTTATCTGATGTAAAAAAAGAATATGAAAAAGTGTTGATTCATGAAGAAGAAAAAGTAAGAGAAGCTGGTGGTTTACATGTCATTGGTACTGAAAGACATGAATCAAGAAGAGTGGATAATCAACTTAGAGGTAGAGCAGGAAGACAAGGTGATCTTGGAAGTACAAGATTCTTTTTGTCTTTAGATGATAATTTATTAAGGATTTTTGGAGGTGATAGAGTAGCAAACCTAATGAATGCTTTTAGGGTTGATGAAGATATGCCTATTGAGTCAGGAATGCTTACTAGGTCTCTAGAAAGTGCTCAAAAGAAAGTTGAAACCTACTATTACGATATTAGAAAACAAGTTTTTGAATACGACGAGGTAATGAATAATCAAAGAAAAGCAGTTTATGGCGAAAGACTAAGAGTATTAAAAGGAACTGACTTAAAGAAACAAGTAATAGGATATGGAGAAAGAACGATGATTGAAATTGTCGATGCTTATATTAATCCTGATCTTCCTCCTGAAGAATGGAACATTGATCAATTAATTTCTAAAGTCAAAGAATTTATATATTTATTGGATGATCTTAAATCTGATGACATTAATTTACTTTCAATAGAAGAATTAAAAAACTATCTTCAAGAGCAGTTGCGAATAGCTTATGATTTAAAGGAATCACAAATAGAAAAGATTCGTCCAGGATTAATGAGAGAAGCAGAGAGATTTTTTATTTTGCAGCAAATCGATAATTTATGGCGAGAGCATCTTCAGTCCATGGATTCATTGAGGGAATCAGTAGGATTGAGAGGTTATGGTCAAAAAGATCCTTTAATTGAATATAAAAATGAAGGATATGACATGTTTCTCGAAATGATGACCAATATGAGGAGAAATGTTATTTATTCAATGTTTATGTTTCAACCTAAAACTGATGTTAATGAAAAGAATTAAATGAAGACCTAATCATCTCCAAGAAATTCTATTATTTCTTTGTCTTTAAGATTTTGGGCTTCACCTAGTTTAGAAATATCAATTGATTCTGAGTTAACTAAGCATTGGAGCGTTTTTTGTAATTTAAGAATTTCATTTTCTAGGAGATCTATTCTATCCATTAAATTTTTTATCACATTAGCTTCTGCATCTGGCAAAGCAGAGTGGGCTAATGGGTTCACTTTAACACCACTTTGATGTACAACTCTGCCAGGAACCCCAACCACTGTACTGTTCCCTTCCACATTGCGAACAACTACTGAACCCGCACCAATACGTGTATTAGATCCAACTGTGATGGATCCAAGAACTTTTGCACCTGCCCCAACTACAACATTTTCCATCAAAGTGGGGTGTCTTTTCCCATGACTTTTACCAGTACCTCCTAATGTAACGCCCTGATATAGCAGACAATTATTTCCTATCTCAGCTGTTTCTCCAATTACAACTCCCATTCCATGGTCTATGAAAACCCTTTTACCAATTTTGGCTCCAGGATGTATTTCAATGCCTGTCAATAGCCTATTGGTATGACTTAACAAGCGGGGAATTAAAGGAATCTTTAATTGCCATAATTTATGCGTAAACCTATGAATAACTATTGATTGAAAGCCAGGGTAGCAAAGAAATATTTCTACTATTCCTCTAGCGGCAGGATCTCTCTCTCTGATAATTTCTATATCTGATTTAAAAGTTCTTAGCATCTTGTCTAACAAATAACTCCTATTTCTTTTTTTAATTGATTTATTGTGTCAATACTTAAATAATTTTTAGCACATATTATTTGAGGTAATCTCATCAACTGAGAACGATTTTTTAATAATGTGTTTTCTACAACTGATAAACTCGGCCCATCACACACTATGTGGTTCGAAGCCTTTAAAAGTGATAGTAATCTACTGCTATTGTCTGAGATTGCCGTCATAAGCATTAATTCACTACCGCGCATGCTGTGTATAATAACTTCTGCTGCTCTCAATAATCCAGGACTTATGCTAACGATACCTACACAACTGCCAGTATTTAATTCTTTGAGAATTTTCAATTCTTTTTGAAAGTCGCTCAAGTCAACTGCAATAGCGCGTACTCCATGTTGTTTAGCAATCTTTTCTAGAGGCTGTAAAAAATATCTGCTTGTAACAATAGTACCATTATTTGAATTACTCAAAACTTTTTCTAATTCTTCCATAGGAACAACTTCTACAGGTACATTAACTGTTGCAGAAAGATCCTCTGCTATTAACATAGATGCGCCAATATCCTCTCTAGGAGTACTGACTATGATTCTTGACCCGCACTGGATTCGCCAATCAATTTCATTGGTCAATATATCTCTCGTTTCTTGTAAAGTGCATCCAAGATTTATTAAATTGTCAATTGCCTTCTTTGCTTCTTGATCTGGTGGTTTATTTATTTTATCTTTTGAATAAACTGATTTTTTAAATTCTCTTTTAGTCAGATTATCTCTTACATAGATACCCGATCCAGCTATTGCTTCAACTACCCCATCTATTTCCAGTTGTCTGTAAACTTTGCTTATAGTATTGCGGTGAAGTCCAGTCTGCATTGCAAGTTGCCTCGTGCTGGGAAGTCTGTGCCCAGGAGGATAATGTCTTGCGGCAATAGCAAAACATATTTGATTATATAGTTGAGTAGATGCTGGGATATCACTTACTTGTTGAATATGAAATCTCACTTTTTAAAAAACCTTCTAATTAAGTTTAGACTATAGTGACACTTTAACATTCGTCCTATTTTTAAAAAACTATTCTTTACTCATCTTTTTTAATGAGAGGAGTTTTTCGAGGGCTCAAAAACATAATCATGTTTCTTCCTTCTTTTTTTGGTTTTTGTTGGACTTCTGATTGCTCTTCTAAATCATTTGCCATTTTTAAAAGGAGTGTTTCAGCTAAATTTGAATGTTGAATTTCTCTACCCCTAAAAATCACAGTACATTTTACTTTGTCTCCCGATTTTAAAAATTTAGAAGCTTGACTTATACGTACATCATAATCGTGCTTATCAATTTTGTACCTCATTTTTACTTCTTTAACTTCTGTTTGATGAGATTTTTTCCGTGCTTCTTTAGCTTTCTTTTCTTGTTCAAACTTATATTTTCCATAATCCATTATCCTGCAAACAGGGGGGTCCGCTTTTTCGCTTACTAAAACTAAATCAAGTTCTCTTTGAGATGCTATTTCTAGTGCTTTTAATCTATCTATGACACCTAATTGTTTTCCATCAGAATCAACGACTCTCAATTGAGGGTATTTTATTCTTTCATTTATATTTGGTAGCTCTCTAACAGGAGCTCGGCGGTCAAAACGTGGACGTGGGGGCATTCAGTTAATTTAATTAATTGATTGGATGATGAACAAAATCTATTTTTATAAAGTTAGCTTAAAAAAGACTCTATCTTGATTATTGCATCTTTTAGCAGGTTTTTGTTATTAAGCCAAAGAGGATTATTTTTATTACGAAACCAGGTTTTTTGTCTTTTGGCAAATTGGATAGTTTTTGTCGTGGTTAACTCGATCGCTTTGTCAATTGTTGAATGGTTAGTTAAAACGTCCTTAGCTTCTCGATAACCAATTGTTTCTAATATTGGCAAATCAAATCCGTATTTGGAGATGAGGTAATTTGTCTCCTCAATAATTCCAGAAAGAAACATATTTTTTGTTCTTTGTAAAATTCTTTCTTTTAAATTATCTCTATCTAATCCAAGCTCTAGTACTTTCCATTCAGGAGGATTTTGAACTTTTATAGTTGATAATGGTTTCCCTGTTACATAGAAAACTTCTAAAGCTCTTATTGTTCTATTGCGGTCAGCAAAACTGATTTTATTTGTTGATAATGGATCACAATTATTTAACAGATCCCAACATTTTTCCTGACCAAGTTCTTCTAATTGTCTTCTTAAATTATTTTGAGGAGGCACATCTGGTACAAAAAAACCTTTTGTTATTGAGTTCATATATAACCCACTCCCTCCAACAAGAAAAGGTAGGTTATGTTGGTTAATTTCTCTTTTTATTGATTTTTGAGCAATTTCTTGAAATTGTTTTACATTAATTGGATGTATTGGCTCTTTTATATCAATTAAAAAATGCTTTATTTTTTTTTGTTGGTTTTTAGATGGCTTAGCTGTACCAATATCCATAGACTTATAAATTTGCCTTGAATCGATATTATGAATACGCGTTTTAAAATATTCTGCAATTTCAATAGCTAATTCTGTTTTACCACTTGCAGTAGGCCCAATTAAAATTATTACATGAGGTAGATATGAAGACATATGAATTTCTGAAGAAAAAAATATAGGCTATATAATTAAAGAAATTAAATTTTTCATTAACTTCGAGCCTTTATCTTATTGCGGTGGTAAGTTTAATGAAATACCTTTTAAAAATAACATTTTAAAAGTTTAATATTTTTTTTATATTAAATGAGTGAGGACAAAAGATCTAATAAAATCGTAAATGATTATGGCGCTGAACAGATTCAGGTTTTAGAAGGGTTAGAACCAGTTCGTAAACGTCCTGGGATGTATATAGGTTCTACAGGGCCTAGAGGATTACATCATTTAGTATATGAAGTAGTTGATAACTCTGTTGATGAAGCACTTGCAGGACATTGTGATCATATAGAAATAGTCCTTCGAGCAGATGGTTCTGCTTTAATTTCTGATAATGGACGAGGGATTCCAACAGATATTCATCCAAGAACAGGAAAAAGTGCCTTAGAAACTGTACTAACTGTTCTTCATGCAGGAGGTAAATTTGGAAGTGGTGGTTATAAAGTTTCAGGAGGTTTGCATGGAGTAGGAATATCTGTAGTTAATGCTTTAAGTGAATGGGTTAATGTGACTGTCTATAGGGATGGTCACGAATTTAATCAAAGATTTGAAAAAGGTGTATCGAAGGGTGAATTACAAAGTAAAAAGCAAACTGATAAACCATCTAAAAAAGGAACCACTATTTGCTTTAAACCCGATAAAACAATTTTTTCTGGAGGAATTGAATTTGAATATGCTCTTCTTTCATCTAGGTTAAGAGAACTAGCTTACCTTAACGGCGGAGTAAAAATTGTTTTTAGAGATGAAAGAAATCAATTATCAGATGGTTCTTTTAAAGAAGAAACTTACTTGTATCAAGGAGGTATTAAAGAATATGTTGAATACATGAATGCTGAAAAAGATTCTATTCATCCTGAAATAATTTATGTTGACTCGCAGAAAGAAAATGTATATGTAGAAGCAGCTTTGCAATGGTGTTCAGATGTATATTCAGATAACATTTTAGGATTTGCAAATAATATTAGAACTATTGATGGTGGAACTCATATTGAAGGGCTAAAAACAGTTCTGACAAGAACTTTCAATAATCTTGCAAAAAAGAGAGGCAAAAGAAAAGATATTGAAAAAAATTTAGCTGGCGAAAATATAAGAGAGGGTTTAACTGTTGTTTTATCAGTAAAAGTTCCAGATCCCGAATTTGAAGGACAAACAAAAACAAAATTAGGAAATACTGAAGTACGAGGTATTGTGGATTCTCTCATTGGGGAAGCGCTCACAAAATTTATGGAATTCAATCCTGGAATTCTGGACTTGATTCTTGAAAAAGCAATTCAATCATTTAACGCAGCAGAAGCTGCGAGAAGGGCTAGAGAATTAGTAAGAAGAAAAAGTGTTTTAGAAAGTTCTACATTACCGGGCAAATTAGCAGATTGTAGTTCTAGAGATCCCTCAGAATCAGAAATCTATATTGTTGAAGGAGATTCAGCTGGTGGCTCCGCAAAACAAGGACGAGATAGAAATTTTCAGGCTATTTTACCTCTCAGGGGTAAAATTCTTAATATTGAAAAAACTGATGATACTAAAATATATAAAAATACAGAAATACAGTCATTAATAACAGCTCTAGGATTAGGAATAAAAGGAGAGGAGTTCGACGAAAGCTCTTTAAGATATCATAGAGTTGTAATTATGACGGATGCTGATGTTGACGGTGCTCATATAAGAACTTTATTGCTGACATTTTTTTACAGATACCAAAGAGAACTTGTTGAGAAAGGTTTCATATATATTGCTTGCCCCCCTCTTTATAAAGTTGAAAGAGGTAAGAACCATAATTACTGTTATAACGAGAATCAATTAAAGGATACAATTCAAGGCTTTGGAGAAAATGCAAATTATAATATCCAAAGATTTAAGGGATTAGGTGAGATGATGCCAAAACAATTATGGGATACAACTATGAATCCTCAAACTAGGATGATGAAAAGGGTTGAAATCGAAGATGCACTTGAAGCTGACAGAATATTCAATATATTAATGGGGGATAAAGTTGCACCAAGAAGAGAATTTATTGAAACTCACAGTAGCAACTTAGATATGGCAACTTTAGACATATGATTAATAATGTTCTCAAGAATTTTTGTTTAATTACTTTTGCATTAATTGCGCCAATTACACTACCTGCCGGTGGGATCCAAAAAAGTTTAAATCAAAATAAGTTTCTTCAAAATACAAATGAAATTATATTGATTTCCAGGACTTCTCTTTATTCTTGTCCTGAAATTTTTGCTAAGGAATTATTAGTTCTTGATGTAGGTACAACTTTATCGGTATTACGTAACTGGAATGTTAGCAAAAGTGAAACTTGGTTTAGGGTTGAATTAGCTTCTAATAAATTTTTAGACGATCCTAATAAGATTTTAAAAGGCTGGATAAAAGTGTAAATTTTGGATTTTAGTGTAATATTTATACTTTTACTTGGCAGTACTTTTGGATTAATACTAAGAATATTCATACAAAATTATTTTAAAAAAAATATAGGTTTTGATATTCAAAGTACTTCAATAGTAAATTTTTTGTCTTCTTTTTTTTTAGGAACATTAGTAGCTTTAAATTTTGTTAATAATAAACTATTAGTATTATTTTATAGTGGTTTTTTAGGATCTTTTAGTACATTTTCTTCCTTCATATATCAATTATTTATCTTATTTAAAAATAGAAAATTCCTAAGATTATTTTTCCACTATATTGAAGTAATAATTTTTTCATTTCTTTTCTTTTATTTAGGTTATTTTATTTTTCAGTTTTTTTAAAGTGAAAATAAAAAATTTTATATATATCCTTTTAGCTGCTTACCTAGCTACTTTTTTGAGATTAATTATAAATAATAATTTTTTTATTTCAATAATTGGATCTTTTTTAGTCGGTTTTTTTATCAGCAAAAGATTAAATTATTCAACTGAAAAAATTTTATTGAGTGGTTTTTTTTCTTGCTTTACATCATTTAGCGGATTTATATATTCTTTGTATAAAATTTTAAATCAAGGGGATTGGGGAAAATTCATAATTTTTTTTAATTTAATAATTATCGTAAATTTATTCACAATGCTTTTCGGGTTCTGGATAAGTAGAAAAATTAGTTAAATTTCATATAATGGTGTTGTTACTTTGATAAGGGATTATATTTATGAAAGAAAATAATCTTGATACAGTTACTTCGTTATCTTCTGATTTAAGTATAAGAGAAAATATTACTACTCGACTTGAGGAATTGCTCATTGCGGGAAATTATGATGAGGCAAAGTTAATTTTAGAGCCTTCCCAACCTGTTGATATAGCAGATGCTATTGGAAGCCTTCCACTAATATTGCAGGCATTAGCATTTCGTTTACTAAAGAAAAACGAAGCAATTGAGGTTTATGAATATTTAGATCCAGTAGTGCAGCAAACTTTATTAGAAAGACTTCGTTCAGGAGAGGTTTTAGAAATCGTTGAAAAAATGTCACCTGATGATAGGGTTCAACTCTTTGATGAATTACCTGCAAAAGTGGTACGAAAATTTTTGTCTGCTCTTAGTCCTGGGGAAAGGAAAGTAACAGCTGAATTACTTGGATATGAGCCTGAAACTGCCGGAAGATTAATGACGACTGAATTTATAGACCTTAAAGAAATGCAAACAGCGGCAGAGGCTCTTAATTTAGTTAGAAAAAGAGCCCCATTTACTGAAACTATCTATAGTTTATACGTTACAGATAAAGAAAGACATTTAACTGGTATTCTCTCTTTGAGAGACCTTGTAACTGCTGATCCTTCTAAGCCAATTGGTGAAGTTATGACGAGAGATGTAGTCAATATCTCCACTAATACGAATCAAGAAGAGGTTGCTAGAGCAATACAAAGATATGATTTTTTAGCTTTACCGGTCGTAGATAAAGAAAATAGATTGGTTGGGATAGTCACTGTTGATGATTTAATTGATGTCATAGAACAAGAAGCAACAAGAGACATTTATGCAGCGGGAGCAGTACAACCTGGAGATGAAGATGATTATTTCCAAAGTAGTTTGTTTACGATCACTCGAAGAAGAATTTTATGGTTATTAATTTTGGTTTTTGCAAATGGTCTAACGACAAAAGTTATAGCTATGAATGATCAAATATTAAAAGAAATTGTTTTGTTAGCTGCATTTATTCCACTACTTATAGGTACTGGGGGAAATGTTGGTGCTCAAAGTTCGACGGTTGTCATTAGAGGTTTAAGTACTCAAAAATTGAAGTCTCTGGGTGCTATTAAGGCAGTAGTTAAGGAGGCAATAACAGGGGCTCTTTTAGGCGTTTTCATGATGCTCGTAGTGTTCCCTTTCGCTTGGTGGCAAGGGGAAGGGCCTTTAATAGCTTCTGCGGTGGGAATAAGTTTAATATCGATAACAACTTTAGCTGCTACAACAGGAGCTATCCTTCCTTTGTTGTTTGACAGAATGAAATTAGATCCAGCCTTAATGTCCTCCCCTTTTATTACAACGGTCACTGATATTGCTGGTGTATTTATATATCTCAGTACGGCAAAATGGCTATTAAGTTCTTCATTAGTCTAAATTCACTAGGTATTTATTCTCATTTTTGTAAAATTGTGGATTTTTTTGTTTAACTTTACATTTCTTAATGGTATTGTTTACAAAACATCATTCAACTTTTATGTCTTCTGAAACATTAAGTGAGAATAAATTAACAACAATATCCAGTTTAAAAGCTAGTAACGATGTTGATCTTGTTAGATCATATCTAAGGGATATAGGTAGAGTTCCACTATTATCTCACGAGCAAGAAATTACTCTTGGTAGGCAAGTCCAAGAATATATGCAAGTTGAAAGAGCAGAATTGGAAATCATTGAATTAACAGGAGATAAGCCAAGTATTGAGGAATTATCTATCAAATTAGATTTATCTACTTCCGTAATTAAAAAAAGATTGAGAGCCGGTCAGAGAGCTAAAGAAAGAATGGTTGCAGCAAATTTAAGATTGGTAGTAAGCGTTGCAAAAAAATATACTAAAAGAAATATGGAATTATTAGATTTAATTCAAGAGGGAACTATTGGACTGGTAAGAGGAGTTGAAAAATTTGATCCAGCTCGTGGTTACAAGTTCTCAACATATGCCTACTGGTGGATTAGACAGGGTATTACAAGAGCAATAGCTGAAAAAAGTAGAGCAATAAGATTACCAATCCATATAACTGAAATGTTGAATAAGTTGAAAAAAGGTCAAAGAGAGTTAAGCCAAGAAATGTCTAGAACTCCAACTGTTAGCGAGTTGGCGAAATATGTTGAGCTTCCCGAAGAAGATGTAAAAGATTTGATGTGCAAAGCTGGGCAGCCAGTAAGTCTCGAAACTAAAGTTGGTGATGGTGAAGATACAGTTTTATTAGATTTACTTGCAGGGGGCGAAGATTTGCCAGACGAACAAATAGAGATGGATTGTATGAGAGGTGATCTTCATTCTCTTTTACATCAATTGCCTGATCTGCAATGTAGAGTTTTAAGGATGAGATACGGAATGGATGGTGATGAGCCAATGTCTCTTACAGGTATAGGAAGGGTATTAGGGATTAGTAGAGATCGAGTAAGAAACCTAGAAAGAGATGGATTAAGAGGTTTGAGAAGACTTAGTGATAATGTTGAAGCTTACTTTGTTTCTTGAATAAATTCATTTATTAGCTTATTTGTTTTTTCAGGTTCTTCATCATGAGGACAATGTCCAGCTTCTTTTATTACATCTAATCTTTTAATATTACTAAATTGTTTTTGCCACAATTTTGCTTCATTTAAAGACTCCCAAGGGTCTTTTTCTCCCCAAATCAATTGGATTGGAGCATCAACCTTATCGAACAGGTCAGTAGCAAGATAATCATCAAATAAGTTAATAAAACCACGAAATGCTTCTTTAGAATTTTTTCTTTGAGAGGGTTGATAAAGTATTTCAATCAATTCTTTATCGATATTTTTTCCTGAAGGGTAAGCTTGTTCAAGTATTTTCTTTATGACTTTTGGATTAGCAGCTCTTGTAAAAAGTGTATTACTAATTACTCTTTGTCTGACTATCGTTTTAAGTATCGGTCTCAGTAGATTCATTAATATATCCCTTTTTTTTAATCGTTTATCATCCATAGTTCTTTGCGCACAATCAATCAAAATTACACCTTTGCAATTTTCTTTGAGGATTTCAGCAGCTTTCAATGCAATAACACCACCAATTGAATTTCCTACCAAGTAAACGGGAGATTTTATTATCTCTGCACAAAATGTTGATACTTGATTACCCCATAAGTCAAATGAATATTTAACTGAGTTTTCTTTATCAGGTTCGTAATTTAATAAAGCACTAGGCTGACTGCTGTTTCCAAATCCCAATAAGTCAATTGCGTAGCAGTTAGAAAATTTACCAAGAAAATCTTGATTATGTCTCCAGTGGTTTTTTGATGCCCCAAATCCATGAACTAATAAAATATTAATATTTTTTTCAGAAGTAGAATCTTTTGATATAGACCAAGAAATTTCCCAATTTTTCCATTTCCAATTTTCAGATTTACTTAAAGGCACAATGAATATTATTTTAATTAAACTTTAATTCAAAAAAAAACTATTCGTTTTTAATAAATTATTCTTAGTTAAGAAAAAGCGTTCATTTATGAAAAAGAAAAAGGTCATATGTATTGGAGAGGCTTTAATAGACAGAATCAGAAATAAGTCAAATCAAGGATTTACAGATTTTTTGGGTGGTGCGCCGGCTAATGTTGCTTGTGCATTAAGAAAATTAAAAATAGATTCAATATTCTTAGGAAGTTTAGGCAATGATGATTATGGAAAAAAATTTATTACGAAATTTAATGAATTAGGTGTTAATTTAGATTTCTTGCAATTAGATAATGATTCATCTACTCGCGTGGTTAATGTAGATAGAGATCAATTTGGAGATCGTTTTTTTTCAGGCTTTGAGGAAAGTTCTAATTCATGCTTTGCAGACCAAGTTTTAAACAAGGAATTAATCGAAAAAGAAATTTTAAATTTGGAGAAATCTTTTCAGGAAATAAAATATTTGGTAACAGGAACAATTCTATTATCATCTCCAATATCAGCAAAGACTATTTTTTTTCTTCTTGAACAGGCTAAAAAATTTGAAGTCAAAATAGTTATTGATTTGAATTGGAGAGAGGTCTTTTGGGATGATTCAAGTTTTTCGTCAGAAATTAGTAAAGCCGCGAGAGTTAAGTTAATCAAGAATTTTTTAAATCATGCAAATGTTCTGAAGCTTGCTAAAGAAGAAGCAACTTTGTTTTTTGAGGATGAAAATCCCTTGCTAATATCTCAACAATTATCTAGTAGACCAGATGTAATAATAACTGATGGGAAAAATCCTGTTTCTTGGTGTATCAACGGATTACAGGGAATTACAGAAACTCCTACTTCAAAAAAAATTGTTGATACAACAGGCGCAGGTGATGCTTTTCTAGCTGGCTTTATTTCAAAATTAATTTATTATGGCTATCCATCAAATGAACAAGAGATAGAAGAATGCATAATGTTCGCAGGTGTTTGCGGATTGTTAACCTGTCTTGGTGAAGGCGCCATTGACCAACAGCCATATTATGAGAAGGTTAATAACTTTTTGGGATCTCTTATTTCGTAGTTTCTTCCATATTGTTTTGCGTAACTAATTTCTATTTTCCAGAAATTATCAATAACTGGTTCTATTAATTCTGGCCATTCAATAACTAAAATAGCTTGTCTTTGTATTGCCTCTTCTTCTTCTGAAAAAAAAACTTCTTTTGCTGAAGAAACATTTTCTAATCTGTATAAATCAAGGTGTATTAGTGGAATTTTTCCAGAGTTATAGTGATGCGATAAAGCAAATGTAGGGCTTGTAATTTCCTCAGAGATTGATAAGCCTTTAGCAATTCCTTGAACAAATGACGTTTTCCCAGCCCCAATTGGACCCTGTAATAAAACAATTGAATGGGGATTTAATTTGTGTGAGAGTTTTTTTCCTAAATTTAAAGTCTCTTTTAAATTCTCGATAAACACAAAAATACCCAAAAATCGCTTATAGTTTAATAATAAAAGAATACTCAACAAATGGTTATCGCAAATTCAATTAAGACCTCTATACCTAAGTACGTAATTGCCGATATATCTTTATCAGATTTTGGTCGCAAAGAAATTAAAATTGCCGAAACTGAAATGCCTGGATTAATGTCTCTTAGAGACAAATATAAATCTGAAAAGCCACTAAAAGGTGCAAAAATAGCTGGAAGTCTTCATATGACTATTCAGACAGCAGTATTAATAGAAACTCTTGTTAATCTTGGCGCAGAAGTAAAGTGGGCTTCATGTAATATTTTTTCAACTCAAGATCATGCGGCTGCAGCTATTGCAGATGAAGGAATTTCCGTATATGCAAAAAAAGGTGAGACTCTTGATGAATATTGGCAATATACCCACTATATCCTTGATTGGGGTTCAGACTCTCCAAATATGATTCTTGATGATGGGGGAGATGCAACTGGCTTATTGATTCTCGGTAGTAAAGCAGAAAAGGATTTATCTGTTTTAGATAATCCCAGTAATGAAGAAGAAATTGCTCTATTCAATTCCATTAAGTCTAAATTGGAAAATGATAGTGACTTCTATTCTAGAATTAAGAGTAATATCATTGGCGTCACTGAAGAAACTACAACAGGAGTTGCAAGACTTTATCAACTGCAAAAGCAAAATTCTTTACCTTTCCCTGCTATTAACGTTAACGATTCAGTAACTAAGAGCAAATTTGATAATTTATATGGCTGCCGAGAATCTCTAGTTGACAGTATAAAGCGTGCTACTGATGTCATGATTGCTGGGAAGGTCGCTTTAGTAATGGGTTTTGGAGATGTAGGTAAAGGTTCAGCCCAGTCTCTAAGAGGACTTGGTGCAATTGTGAAAGTTGCTGAAGTTGATCCAATTTGTGCTCTTCAAGCGGCTATGGAAGGATTTAGCGTGGTTACACTAGATGATGTAGTAGAGGATATAGATATATTTGTTACTGCAACTGGGAACTATCAAGTAATTACAAACCAAAATCTTCTCAAGATGAAAGACGAGGCCATAGTCTGTAATATCGGTCATTTTGATAATGAAATTGACGTGGCATCATTGAAAAGTTATCCATGGGAAAATATTAAGCCTCAGGTTGATCACATAACTTTACCGAGTGGCAATAAAATTATCCTTCTAGCTGAAGGTAGATTAGTTAACTTAGGTTGTGCCACTGGACATCCAAGTTTTGTTATGAGTAATTCTTTTACTAATCAAGTACTTGCTCAAATTGAACTTTTCAATAAGTCAGAAAAATATGCTAATGAGGTCTATGTCTTACCAAAGCATTTAGATGAAATGGTAGCCAGATTACATCTTGATAAAATTGGTGCAAAATTAACAAAATTAACTAAAGAACAGGCTGATTATATAAATGTTTCAGTTGAAGGACCCTATAAATCGGAACTTTATAGATATTAAGTTTGAGTTTAATTTTTGTAAATTTTCTTACTTCAATACCTGACTATATTAGTCTGGCTGTTGAAAAGAATACAACAATTGCATACCTTACTATTTGTTTGGCTATGTTTTTAGAAAATATAATTCCTCCAATTCCTTCGGAAATAATAATGCCATTGGGAGGGTTTTTCGTTTATCAACAAAAATTAAATTTTTATATTTTAGTTTTTTGGGGATTACTTGGAACTATTTTAGGTTCGTTGCCTTGGTATTATCTAGGGAGATTAGTAAATGAAAGAAGACTTTCAAATTTTCTAGATAAAAAAGGAAAATATCTCGGTATTTCTTCTAATGATTTAACTAAAAGTAAAAGGTGGTTTGATACATACGGTGTTTCTTTAGTTTTTTGGGGCCGATTAGTACCAGGTATAAGAACTTTAATTTCAGTTCCCGCTGGCATAGAACTTATGCCATTAAGAAAATTTTTGATTTGGACTACTTTAGGGAGCATGATATGGGTAGCACTTCTCACTTATGCAGGTTATTTATTTGGTGAAAATTATCGAATTATTGAAACCTACTTAGATCAAATCAAATATGTTGTGAAGCCAATTATAATTTTAATTCTTTTATATTTTTTTATAAGAGTACTTATCAGATTTTTTAAAAAAAATAGAGCTTAAAATGGGATTTCACTAGAATTACTATTATTAGAATATTGGTTATTATCGGACTCTTTTCGGGAGCCTAGTAAGTTTAACCTATCTACCCTAACAACAGGTTTATATCTATCTTCCCCAGTATTTTTATCTTTCCAACTATCAATTTTAAAGCTTCCTGTGATTCCAATTAAGGATCCTTTTTTAACGTAATCTGCTGCTATTTGCGCCTGTTTGCCCCATATTTCTAAATTAAACCAGTCAGGCTCCTCATCTCTACTTCTTCTGTTAACTGCAAGAGTGAAATTAGCAACGATACTTCCAGATTCAAAATATCTGACATCAGGTTCTCTTCCGGCTCTGCCAACCAGGTTAATAGTGTTAATTTCCATAATTTTTTTTTTTTTATACTACTCATATTTTTAGGTTCTGCTCAAAGTTTTGCGTGCTATTCATAACTAAACGAGAGAATTGTGAAAGCTTAACAAAAAATAGATATATTATTTATAAACAAAGGATGTCTATTGTGATTTTTAACAGATTTAAATTTTCTAGAGATATTGGCATAGATTTGGGGACGGCCAATACCCTTATACACGTATCAGGTAAGGGTGTTGTTTTACAAGAGCCTTCTGTAGTAGCTATGGATTTAGAGGAAGGGATTCCATTGGCTGTTGGTAAAGAAGCAAAGTTAATGCTTGGAAGAACGCCTGGCAATATTAGAGCCGTAAGACCGCTTAGAGATGGTGTTATTGCAGATTTTGATGCAGCGGAGCAAATGATTAAAACATTTATTCAAAAATGTAATGAAGGCAAGGGTATTGTTGCTCCAAGAATAGTTATTGGTATTCCAAGCGGAGTGACCAGTGTCGAGCGAAGAGCAGTAAGAGAAGCTGGATTAGCAGGAGCTAGAGAAGTTCACTTAATAGATGAGCCTGTTGCAGCAGCAATAGGTGCATCATTACCAGTAACTGAGCCAATTGGAACTATGATTGTTGATATTGGTGGTGGTACTACTGAGGTTGCAGTATTGAGTTTGGGTGGAACTGTATTAAGTGAATCTGTTCGAATAGCTGGCGACGAAATAAATGAATCAATTGCCTTATACCTTAAAAAAGTTCATAATTTAGTTGTTGGAGAGAGAACTGCAGAAGATATTAAGATCAAGATTGGTTCTGCATTTCCAGATGATGAATTTGATAAAACTACTTTAGAGGTGCGAGGTTTACACCTTCTATCTGGTCTACCTCGATCAGTCACTTTGACCTCAGGAGAAATTAGAGAAGCAATGGCTGAAACACTCAGCAAAATAGTTGAAGCTGTAAAAAGAACTTTAGAGCGTACTCCTCCTGAACTTGCTGCAGATATTGTTGATAGGGGTATTATGCTCGCAGGAGGCGGTGCTTTAGTTAGAGGTATTAATGACTTATTAAGCGATGAAACGGGAATTTTTACCCACATAGCAGAAAGTCCACTGCTTTGTGTAGTTAATGGATGTGGGGAGGTTTTAGATGACT
>CACBGC010000008.1 GCA_902538695.1 uncultured Synechococcaceae cyanobacterium
AGCCTCTTCTAAAGCCAAGAAAACTTGTGTCCTTATCTCTGGGAGAAATTCACTATCATCATCAAAAACTAAACCACCAGTATCAACTATTTGGAATTCCTTACCTCCCCATGAAGCATTTTGATAAGTTCTATCTCTTGTAACACCAGGCTTATCAAATACTATTGCATCATTACTTTGGCAAATACGATTAACTAAGGTAGATTTCCCTACGTTCGGTCTTCCGATAATTGCTATTGTAGGGAGAATCAATTCCTCTCTCCAAAGAAAGTAGTATCCATTTCAACTATACCTTTAATACAATCATTTACCTTATCCAAAAAAACTTATTTAATTTCTGGATCGCCAAAATGTCCTTTAACTGGATTAACAGGTGGTGAACTAGGAATTGGTATTAATCCATTTTCTTTTGAAAAACAATCATTTTCAATCGCCCAAAAAATCAACCAATTTACTGCCGTCGCTCTTCTAGTTCTTCTTGGATATAGTTCATTAATCTTATAACCTTTAAAATTAAGAAAATTTTTCAATCCCTGTTTATATTCTTTTGGAATTGATCGAGTTAAATATACTGAGGCTATTCGCTCTGAAATGATTTGAGGAGCTTTTTCAAATTTTTCTGACCAATACGAAGGAGTTAATGCGCTAAAGGCCCAATCATTTATAGATGGTTCTTTAATATAAAAAAGTCTTTCCCAAACTAATTCACAAACAAATACATCACTAACCTTATCTTCAAGAATAAGAAATAATAGTTTTTTACATATTGGCCATGTAAATTGATTTTCAACTAATTTTTCTTTTTTATGCATTATTCGAACCTTATCAAAATCAAAGAAAAATAAGGCATAAATTCCTTTTTATATTGTGATGCATATTGAATAATTTGATCAGGCATCCCCACACTTAAAGCTATTAATGTTGTTTTGATGATATCCTCTTTTTTCAAAATTTCCCTGACTAAATTCCATCTTTTGCCAACTTTCATAATGGCCAATACCGTTCTTCTATTTGCCTTACTTTCCCTAATTAGGGTTATTAATTCAGATTCTGAAGAAGAGCATTCTTTGATGATCAATGTCTCGCCTTTTTTTACCAAATCAAACTCATTCAAGGCTGCTGCTGCTGAAATAGAGGAAATACCAGGTATGGTTTTGGTAATAATTTCAGCATGATTATTTTTTATTAACCTCAAGATATTAGAAGAACTTGCAAATAGTGAAGTATCTCCAAGACAAAGTAAAACAACTGATTCGCCATTTTTTATAAATTTCACAATTTTTTCTACAGCATTAGACCATATTTCATCTGGATCAAAATCCTTCCTAGCCATTGGGAAGATGATAGGGATATTTTTTTTAAATTTGGTGTATTTCTTGACTATTTCGGCAGCGAAACTCTTTTTATTATCATCTGATATTGGGAAAACTATAACTTTCGCTTTTTTTATTGCATCCACAGCAGCAATTGTTAAAAGCGATGGATCTCCAGGACCTACCCCAACGATAGTGAATGTTGGTAAATCAGTTTTATATGGATTAAGTAAACTTAAGAACTTTTTTATAATCATTTTTATTTTATTAACTTTAGCTATGTACCCTTGGCAATACGAAAGTTTCAGCCAGTATTGCTGACTCAATTTCAGACAATTCCTCTAACCTTTTGAAAGTTTGATTTTTAGAGAATTTAGTTTGCGCTAGTTTCAAGTAAACTCCAAAATGTCTTGCCTCACTCTCTAGCAGAGACTCATAAAGGGATTTAAACGATTTATCTTCATAATTCAGCGCAAGCAGGCTTAATCTTTCATGACTTCTTGCTTCAATAAGTCCTGCTATTAAAAAACTATCAAGCATTCTATTGGGCTCTTCCTTTCTTATATGCTTGGACAATTCAGCTCCATATGGAGGCGGTTTTAAGGACTCAAGAGAATGTCCAAGATCCTTTAAAAAATAAAGTATTTTTTCAAAATGTTCTAATTCCTCTCTCGCTATTGGACTTAAAACTTCTGCCAGATTTGGTTCTGATGGATATCTAAACATCAATTGAATAGCTACTCCTGCTGCTTTTCTTTCACAATGAGCATGGTCAATAAGAATATCTTTTGGATTAGATAATGCGAGTTTGATCCACTCATCTGAGGTAAATGACGATAAATATTTAATATGAGAAGTGGGTCTTATAAAATCGAATAGCATTTAATCTTTAATACTCAAATATCCAATGATTCCTTCAAGAGCTAAGGAATAACTTGATATGCCGAATCCACTAATAATTCCTATAGCTTTATCTGTGAGAAAAGATTCTTTACGAAAATCTTCTCTATTGAAAATATTTGAAATATGTAATTCTACAAAAGGAATTTTCGATCCAATTAAAGCATCACGAATAGAAATCGAAGTATGAGTAAAAGCACCAGCATTTATAAGAATACCCTGGATACTTTTTACAGACTCCTGAATTTTATCCACTATTTCTCCTTCGTGATTACTTTGAAAACATTCAAGATTAATACTTTTTTCTTTAGCAACTTTAATTAAATCTTTTTCTATATCACTCAATGTTTTATTACCATATATTTCAGGTTCTCTAGTGCCCAAAAGATTTAGATTTGGTCCATTTATCAATAAAATATTCATCATCAATAAAGTCTTTTCTTTACAAATGCTATCTAGAAAGAAACAAAAAAACCAAAACAATTTCACACAAAGTGTCCATTAACTGATAAGTTCAAATAGTGGGGGTCGGTGCCCGAGTGGTTAAAGGGGGCGGACTGTAAATCCGCTGGCTCTGCCTACGTTGGTTCAAATCCAACCCGGCCCACTTTAAAATTGCCCTTGTAGCTCAGCGGTAGAGCACTCCCTTGGTAAGGGAGAGGTCTCGGGTTCAAGTCCCGACGAGGGCACTCGCGGGATAGCTTGGTATCAGTGAGATTACCACTATCGCAAAAAGAAATTATTCAGAAGTGGACGTCCGTTTTCGGGTCCACTTTTCTGTTTCAAAGGGCAGATATCTGGAGGTGCATCACACAAACGATGACACCAAAATGGCAACAATCAGAAGAAGCGGTAGCGGCTGGCAGGTCCTTATCAGAAGGAAGAATTTTGTTGGCCCTAGATCAAGAACTTTTCTTTCCAGAGATCTGGCACAATCATGGGCAGATGCAGTCGAAGAGAGAACAAAAAAGGTTTTCCAGGATATCCCCGTCACCCTCGGAGAGGCAATCAATGACTATATAAATGGTCCGCTGCTGCTACACCGCAGTGCGGAAAATGAAAAATATCCTCTCAGGGTGACGGCAGAAAGCTGGCTTGGGGATATTTGTCTGAAAGACCTGCAGATAAAGCACTTTGCAGTCTGGAGAGATGAACGATTACTGAAGGTAAAACCAAATACAGTTATGCGGGAACTGAGGATATTGAGAGTATTGCTGGACTGGGCAAGAGATGAAAGAGGAGCGGAAATAAAGGATAACCCCGCAAGGCATCTGAGAGTGAGAGGGACTGGAGATGCAAGAACCCCCTTTTTTACGAATGAAGATGAAAAAAGACTTTTATATGAACTGTCTCAGATGTCCAATCAAAATCATCTGAGACTCGCAAAACTCGCCCTGACTACTGGTTTCCGCCGCTCTGAACTTTTAAGTCTGACCTGGAGAAATATAGATCTGAAGAAAAAATTACTCTATATATATAGAAAGAATTGTGCCGCCATAGATAATTCATCTGGACTGAGGCTTGTTCCTCTTCCAGGGAAGGCTAAACAGATTCTTGAAGAATTATCAGGAAGAAATGGGAAAGTTATAGAACTATCAAAAGGTGCAGCGAGAAATGGATTTGACAAGGCAAGAAAAAAAGCTGGACTTGAAACTCTCAGATTTCATGATCTCCGGCACGTTGCTATAAGCAAAATGTGGAGCTATGGAATGAATGCTCTGGAGATAAGTGCATGCAGTGGCCATAAAGATATGAGAATGTTGATGAGATACAGTCACTATCAATTAAGTTTTTAAATTAAGAAATTTAACCCTTGGGGGGGTTTTTTAAAGTGATTGGACGTATAAACAAAAGAGAATTTTTGGATAAAAATTCAAGATTTTTTGAACAAATTCTGTAATACATAAATATCATCTGAATTAGGATATTTTTGCTGAAAAACCTTTATGGCATGATCTGGAGAGATCGCCAAAAGATTAACCTTTATTCTGTATTTATCATCTACCAAACCTGATATAAGAAAATTCTTCATTTAAAGTTTAAATTAATTTTTTATCAATAATTTCCATTAATGAATCAATCTTTATGATGGAAATTAAAAATATATTTTTTAATCCAAATTTTTTTAAGTTATTTTTGATTAAGTTAATACGATTTTTTATTTCTTCATCTGAGGGATTAAAATCGCAAATTATCACCACCTTCGAACTAAAATTCAACCGAGAAGATTTACTTGTTAGTAAATATTTCTTAAGTTGGCTAAAAAGAGTCTGAAAATTTGAACTACTTAGATTTCTTGAAGGTGAGCTTATTACCCCAATATTTTGATTTTTAAACTTATCTTCTATTACAAAATTAAATGGGGCTGGTAATAACTCAGGTAATTCATTTTTCGCAAGATTAAATCTTGGTATTTTACTTTCAAATTTTAATTGACTATTTTTTTGAATCCTTTTAGTAGTTTTTTTTGAGATTTTTGTATTAGAATTTTTTAATTTTGATTCATCAATATTTAATGAGATAGGAGGAGAAAAGGAGATAGGAGAAGAAGCTTCAATCTCCGGCATATCCATATCAAAAGATTCATTTTCAATATAAACATTTCCAATAATTTCTTTAATTTGATTCTCTGTTCTTTTAATAAAATTTTCATATTTTTTTGCAAAAATACTAATTTCAGATGGAGCAGTCATAAGAATTTCTTTCTCTTCAGAAACAAATTCAATTTGACGTTCTAAGCGCTCTAAAAATAATGTGTATTGGTCTCTAAAATAATCAAATCCTTTTTTGTCCTGCCCATCTCCACCTAATATTCTTTTAATAAGCTTTGGGCCTCCTTTAATTTTATTATCTTCAATTTCTTTCTTAGTTGGGATAATTTTTCGATCCTCAAAATTCATTTTCATAAATCTATCTATTTCATGGCAAATCTCATCGATTTTATTTTCACTCAAAAGCTTAGATAATTTCTCCCCATAAAAGTTTTTTATGGATTTAATACGGGCTCCCATTTGCTCTACCTTATTTAAAAGCTCATTCCAAAGCGGATCATCAACAGCTAAAACTGGAGTAATATCTTTTTTTATTTTCTCGTAGTATGTTTTAAATAACATTTTTACATGTTTGAAGGTGTCGTATTCATAATCAGGCTCAAACTCTGCCTCTTTAGGTGCATCTAGAAATGACAAACGCATATCGTCAGCAATTAAGAGTGAAACATATAAATAGTAAATTTCAGAGGCCCTAACACTAAAATTAGGATCTTGCATTTTACCTAGAACTTCTTGATGTAATGAGGATAATTTTATATTCCTAAAAAACTTACCTTGACCAAAATTTACTTGTAATGCTTTAACCTCCTCAGTTAAAAGTTGGTAATTATCTTCAACTTCTTTTGTATATAAATATAAATTATTTACAGAATCTCCCCAGGGAAATGTTGGATCAAGTTTATCTGGCATTTGAATAATTACTTTAAATAAAGGTGCAATTGCATTCGAAATATAAAAAGATTGTTCTTGGATCTCTTCATTATCTGGAATAAAAATTATTCCATATAGATCTATAAATATTCTATAACCCACTTCTCTTTCAATATTTCCTATAGCAAAATTTAAACTTTCTGTTTTTTTAACGTAGTCATCTTCCTCTTTATAACTCTGCAAGATATCTTCAATTGCTCCTAATCCCATGCAACACCTATTTACGGAATTAATAGCATTTTTTACATCTTCGGAAGTAAAACCTTTAAAAAATTGCGAAGCTCTCAAAATATATTCTTAACTAGGGAAAAGTATACTCTTATATAGTAACAATTTAATAGTAAAAAACTACAAAATTTTACCTTGCATAAATAAATCTATTTTTCTTAAAAAATCATTAAAGGGCCTCAAGGAAGATTTAGCCACAAAAATATTAAGAAATTATGATTAATATTGCATTTTACCTTGTTTCAAGGTAAATTATTAATGGAATATCTCTTTTTAAAAGTTTTTTTCTTAAAAAAAATACCTGCATTACTCCCTAGACAGAATAATGCAGGAAAAATTAAAAAAAGGTTGAACCAATTTTCAATTACATACTAAATTTATCATGACTCAATTTAAAGGTCTACTTCCTCCATGTGAAAAATGTGGACACAGAAATCCAATAGGTTTCGGATTAGAGAAACAAATTAGAAAACAAGAAGAAGCTAAGTACTTAGCAAAAGAAAAAGATTTAGAAGCTAAGTTTTCCGCTGAAAAGAGAGAATTAGAAAATAAATCTGAGGAAAGAAGAAAAGATTTAGAAGCTAAGTTTAACGAACAAATAAAAAAGATAGAAATTAAAGAAGATATAAAAATAAAGGAAGCCTTACATAGTTATAAAGAAACAGAAGATTTAAGATTTGAAGCAAAAAAACAAAATCTTCAAGAGGAGCAAAAAATTAACTCGATTAAATTAAATGTAGAAATAAATGAATTAAAAGCTGCTATTAAAAGGAAGGATGAAACTCATCAAAAAGAGATTGAAAAAATAAATATGCAAAATAGCTTAAAAGAGAAGGAAAGTAAAATAAGAGAAACAGAGATTATTCATGAAAAGGAATTAGAGAAAAATAAATATAAACAAAAAAATGAACTTCTCGAAAAACAAATCGAGGAAATTAAAATGGGTTCAATACAAAATTCTAAATTGAATGGAGAGGATAGAGAATCTACTATATTTTCTACACTTCAAATTGCAGAACTTAATTCACAAGGAAGAGGAAAGTTCATTAAAGATAATCATCTTGTTGATGGAATGAAAGCTGACGCTCTATATGAGGAATGTGATGAATCTGGTGAGTTAATTTTCAGGATAGTTTTAGAAGTTAAGAGTCAAATTGATCCAACTAGTAATAAGAGAAAAAATAGTAAATTTTTTGAAACACTTTATCAAAACAAGTTGAAAAAGAAAGCAGATGTAGCAGTACTAGTTTCTGTTTTAGAACCTAATAGTGAATTTTACAACAGAGGTATTGTTCCTATTCATAGTTACGAAAATATGTATGTTATTAGGCCACAATTTATTGATTGCTTTATATCAATAATGAGAAATATATACGTAAAAAATATGCAGGAAAAAAGAGCGTTAATAATAGCCAAAGAGATTAGTCAAGACAGATTACATCTAGAGCAAAATATTAATTTATTTAGGACAGGTTTTTTAACCAATGCAAAAGATATGTTAATAACGTTTGATAAAGGAATTAAATATGTTGATGAAGCAATTGAAAAATTAAAAAAAGGAAGAAGTAATTTATATGAAACTAGAGACAGTTTGAAATATGCATTAGGGAAAGTTGAAGATTTCACAATTGAGAAATTAACAAGCTCAAGTAAATTATTAGAACCAGCAACTCAATCTCAAAATAAATAATAGTAGAAATCAAATAGAGAGTTGAAAAGCTCTCTATTTTAATTAATCCATAACAATGAAAAATAACGAATTCGGTCTCTTAAAAGAGATACTAGGAATAGTTAATGTCTCATCCAATAGGCATTTAATTTTAGGAATAATTGATACTTCCTCTCATTCATATCAACTAGCAAAATCATATGAACGAGATTTCCCAATCTGGCATCTGAAATTATTACTAAATGAAAGACTGAGCTTTCAAATAGATTCAGATGGATGGTATGTTACTAAACCTTTTGATCAACAAAATATTTATATCAAAAGACAACTAACATCTCAATTGCTTGACAGGGGAAAGGGAAATTTTAAAAAGTTCAAAATATTCAATCCTCAAGATCTTGAAGGTGAAAGCTTAAGGTCTTACGAAATCATTGCAAATAAATTTAATTTAGAAAAAATTTACAACCAAAATAATCAATCCCATTTTGAATAATGAATGAATTTTACGAACATCCAGCAGTTATGGAAATCATAAGAGATTATCAATCAATTTCTATGACTATCAATTTAAACCAATCAAAAATTAAGAACAATCTTAAGCACTTTGAATCAATTTTTGGGCAATATAAAAAATATTTAAAAGAACTTGAAGAATTCAAAGATATATTTGAATTTATTCATAAAGAGGATATATTTTTAACTAATTTAAATCGAATAAATAATGGATTATTACAGATAGAATTTTTAGAAAAATTAATTGAGGAAATTGTTGATGAAAATATAAAAAGGAATAATGAGCTCGAATCGACAATGATAGATTCCAAATATTTTCTTTCCAAAAAAAAGAAATTCGAAGATGATTTGGAGCTTAATTAAATGATGGTAAATAATTCAAAAATAAACAAAAAATTTGGAAGGCTTTTAGTCATCAAGGAGGCAAAATATAGCTTATCCCAGGTTAGAAAAAAAGAACTTTGGTATTGGTGTGCATGTGATTGTGGCAAAAAATCTCATTTAGTATCTAATTCAAATTTAAAAAAAGAGGGCGGGACTAGAAGTTGTGGATGTCTCACTTTTGATGGTGAAAATAAAAGAAAGAAAAATAGGGATCTAATAATTGGAGCAAATGTTGGAGATTTAAAAATTATAGAAGATTTGAGGTGGGAGCAACTGCCAAAAAACAAAAAACAAATCTATAAAAAAACAAGAGGTAATTTTGTTAAAACCAAATGTATTTCATGCAATAGAGAGAATTATTTAAGTAGGACCCAAATAGCTTCATTAAAGTGCAAAGTAAATGATCAATCTTTTAAAGGTTGTGAATGGTGTAGTTTAACTGAAAGATCAATAAATTATTCGAATACAATAGTAGGTAAATGGAAGGTAAATAAATGGAGAAGACTTAAAAATCCTCGTTTCTTAAATACTGGTAAAGGACCGGAGACAATAATTGAATGGCACTGCAAATGTACATTATGTAATTCAACTGAAAGGTGGTTATCTGCTGAAATACTTTCCCATATTTCAACAAAGAAAGAAATTAATAGAGGGATAATCGGCTGCGGGTGCGAAAGATATTATCTAAATAATAAATTCGGTTCAATAGTAGATCAATCTTGTTTTGATAGATTTCATAATGCTAAAAAAAGAGCAAAAGATTTTTCATTAGACTTTGATATAGATCCAACTGATTGCATATCACCTAAATACTGTCCAATATTAGGTATTAAATTAGAACGAAATAATGGCAAAAGTTTTTCGGAAAATAGTCCATCTCTTGATCGAATAGATCCTATAAAAGGATATGTAAAAGGAAATGTTCAGGTGATAAGTATGCAAGCTAATAGGATGAAAAATGATGGCAGTATTGAGGAATTATTACTTTTATCTAAATGGATAAAGATGCAAAAGGATATACACAAAAGTGTTGATAATGTATTGGAAATTTAAAATGGCTGAGAGAATATTTACTAATCAAGAAGAATTTGAAATTAGCAAGAGTTATCTAAATGGGAAAAGTTTAGGGGATTTAGCTAAAGAAAAAAATTCAAGTGTATGTGCGATAAGTGGTGCATTAAGGAGGCAAAAAACTTCCACTAGAAGTACTTCTGAAGCTATAAAAATTAGGCAATATAATGAAACTTTTGATGATATTCAAAAAGCAAAAATTGTAAAACTATATAAAAATGGTTTAAGCCTATTTAGAATTGCAACTTCTTATTCTGTAGGTTATGGAACAATTGAGAGAGTACTTAAAAAGAAAAATATAAAAATTAGAACAAAGAAAGAAGCCGATAAACTACAGAGTCAATTTACAAAAAGCGAACAATCAGATATCTGTTCTTTGTATTTGGGGGGATATTCAACATCAATAATTGGTGAT
This sequence comes from uncultured Synechococcaceae cyanobacterium, assembly GCA_902538695.1. Classification (GTDB taxonomy): domain Bacteria; phylum Cyanobacteriota; class Cyanobacteriia; order PCC-6307; family Cyanobiaceae; genus Prochlorococcus_A. The sequence continues at coordinate 9,976 of CACBGC010000008.1, forward strand.
TTTTTCAAGTGTTCCAAAACTACAATTAATAGAATTCTTCTTAGGAACAAAATAATATTAAGGACAACAAAAGAAGCACATTTACTTAAATCTATTAGAGCAAAAGCAATTCTTTGGAGAAAAAATGAACAAAGAAAAAAAATTCCAATAAAATTAAAAACGAACATTAATAAGAAAAATCATAGAAAAAAATTAGTTATTTATCCACAAACAAAATTAATTTATATTGGTGAAAAAATAGGAATTTTAAAATTAATTTCGGTAAATAATTGGGAACAACTTCCTTTAGAAGAGAAACAAAATAATTTCAAAAAACCCCCAAAAAAAGAAGAATTATTTTCTGAAAAAAAAGATATATTTTGCAAAACCCAATGTACAAAATGTGGGGTTTTTAAATACTTTTCATTAGCTAAACTTTTAGAACTTAAGGAAAATATTTTAAAAGCTGATAAAGAATATTTATCTTGTAAAAATTGTGAACTTTATAAAAAATTTGATCTAAAAGAAAAAGAGTTTGGCAAATGGAAAGCATTAAAACATAGGAGAGTACCTTTAAAATCAAAAAAATATACAAAAGTCGAATGGCTTTGTCTTTGTTTAAATTGCTCTAAAACTAAAAGATGGATAGACGCTTCTTATCTTAAGCAGATGCCCGAAGGAAGAGGATGTGGATGTAATACAAGACAGCACAGAGGATTATTTAGAATTATTGGGAGAGATGTTATGACTCACTATTACAGTGTTAGGTATAGAGCTAAAAAATATAACCTTCCATTCGACTTGGTTCCAGAGGACTTTGTACCTCCAAAAAAATGTCCGATTCTTGGAATACCATTAATACGTAACTCAGGTAATCAAGATAATTCTCCAAATTCTCCCTCTCTTGATAGGTTCATCCCAGAGAAAGGATACATAAAATCAAATGTTCATTTTATAAGCTTCAAAGCAAATAGAATGAAAAATGATGGGACATTGGATCAATGGATAAAATTTGGTGATTGGTGCGAAAAACAGCACAACCTGAAAGAAGATAACGGTAAATAATTTTTATGAAAAAGTATATTAAATTAGCTTCTATTCTTTTTTTTATATCTATAGTTTTTTATTCAGGAAATAGATATAGAAATTATTCACTATCACTAATGCCAAAAGAATATAAATTGGTAAAAAAAATATTTGATAAATTCTCTTTAAATAATGACTTAGGTAATAGACCTGTCTCAATAATCATAAGAGCTGGAGAAGATATGCACTATCTCATGGTAGATACGGGAATATGTAAGGATAAAAAAAATATTTGTTTTTACTTTGAAAATCTTGATCCATTTAAAAAATATAGAGGTTATAGATCTAGAGATGTTAATTATGCAATTAAGCAATCTTATTTACATGGACATGCGAATGCTAGTGCCTCTCCAACAGGAACAATTCTTATAAATAGATCAACATTTAGAGTTCTAGAAGGTAAAGAAAATTTTATTGCTGCAGCTATTGCTCATGAAATGTTCCACATAATTCAATTTGCGCCATTTGAGGCATCATTTAAAGCTTTAAAAGTATGGCAAGATAATCCTAATAAAACTGATGAAGCGATAAATGAAGTTTTTCTCAATGAAAAACAAATAATTGAAGCTGAAGCAGATTTAGGTGGAGCATTGATCCTTCTTCAAGCTGACTATCCAAAAGATACTTTTATTAAAGCAATGGAATACTTTCACAAACAATCTGGAATAATTCATACCAAAGGTCAATCAAAAAGACACCCGGATTATATTACTCGTATTAATTTGATAAGAGCTTTTATGAATGATGAATCCTTCCATAAAGAGAAACTTAGAGATAAATCCAGTCCTTTAACTTGGCGATATAATCGACGAGAAAATTGGCTTAAATTTTATCCTCATCAAATAAAGAATTAAACAAAAATATGCTTTATGTAGTACGTGCATTATGTGTTTGCACACATATCCACGTATCAGATATAAGTTGTTTAGTTGTAGTTGAGAGTTGTTTATTTTCAGTACTTACAATGATGATGTACACACATCCAGTAAGTAGTCCCCACTCAATCTCCTGTCTTTTTCCCCTTCTCCCCGTGTTTAATGAGGGGGTTGGATAAAGTTATTGCAATAACTGGGATCTCAGAGGTCAGCATTTTACCTAAAATTCATATATATTTAACCAAGATTGTCTTCTGTAATGTCACTATCTTCATACCGTATGCATAAAATTTATCTTGCAGCGACCATGAAGTATGGACTTGGTTCTGATGATCCAGAGGAGTTGGCCTACTACAACAAAATCAAAAAAGAGATGGATGATATGAAAAATGAAACAGTTAAAAAAGGGATACCCCTTAATTGGGATACCCCCGAAGGAATGGATAAATGAATCTGAATACTTTTTTATTAATTGATGGGAGTCTGATGCTTATTGGTCTGCCCTTGTTGATGATTCTCAAGGGCAAAAAGAAGACTCCCTAAGTTACTTCTTAACAGCGAAAGTTACTCCCATAACAGCAGTAATATCTTTCTTGATAGTAGTAGTGTCATAAGATCCCCAGCTGCTTACCTTCGTAGAATTCGGAACTGTTATCTGAAAAACTCCTGTATTCACTCTCTTTAAACCACCTACTTCAGAGCCTGCCTGAAGAGCGATAGCTTCAGCCCTAATTCTTGCATCCTTTGCTGCCTTGGCAAGCATGTCAACGCGCTTATCAGCCAGCTTTGAATAGGTGAATTCAGGACGGCTTGGTTTCACTCTTACTCCTTTCCCAAGCAATTCTGTTATCTGACTATGAGTCTTCTGGATGTTATAAACATCCCTACTTTCAATTTCAATATTCTGATAAGTAATCCATTCAGTCCTAATGATTTCATTGGTCTTTGGATTCCTGGTTTTATATTCACTGATACTCGCAGGTCCAAGATAAACATCCTGCTTTACACTGTCCTCAATTCCATTGGCTTTAAGGAATTCCATTGTCTTAGCAATAGACTGCTTATGCTTGGTAAATGAGTCAATCTGAGTTTTACCTGAGGTCTTTACCTGGACTGACCATTTTGCAATATCACTCTCAAAACTTTCAGTACTTGCACCTGTAACAGTGATAGTATTCTCAATCGTTCTGAACCCTCTTACAAGGACCGTGGAGGCGCCTATAAATCCTCCGATAGATAAGACAGCCATTGCAAAAACAAGTGGCGGAGTGCGGCGTATTACGCTCAGAGAATCGCCAGGCAGCGAGCTGAGTCTCTTAATAATTTTCATTGTCTATCAGTATGTGTGTAGGAGCTTTTTAACAGCTGAACCGAAAGAAAAATATTAGAAAAATCCCTGACTTTTATTCCTTCAGTTCTATCTGGCCATTAAGGGGAACATCTTATAATGATGTGCCAATTTTGGAGTCGGTTACTAATATTGCCAAACTAAATAAGGGTCCGCAAGAAGTAAATTTGTATTATTCAATTCGACTGAAGTCCGGGATAAATTCCACTCCTCTCAGCCGAATCTGGAGTGGGAACAATACACAAGGAAATACCTGATATTTTCCCTTTATCTACAGAAGCATAAGCGACTCCAAGAAGATTAGACTTATCGCCTTGTGCCATGATGAGGCAATCTGTATGACCATAAGCTGGGCAGACACCTAATTCGGCATAAACAGAACTGTTAGTTTTTTTTATTGTTTCAAGTTTCGGTCTGATGTATTCAATGAATTCATCTTTTGAGTTCATATCGGTCAAGACTTTCTGTGAGGAGTATGTGAAATCTTCTGACAAATACGATTCAAACTCAGATGAATCAAGAGTATGCATCATTTTCGCATAAATACTCAAAGCTTCCTTTTCTGTTATTTGAGAAGTTTCTTTTCTCATTAAAACCAATAAAAAAAGAGGGTTTTATCCCTCTATGTTAGATCGACTGTCAATCAATGAAATTATCCCATAGCAGTGATATCATCTGCAAAAAGTGGACTGAAGATAAGTTACAGCACTCCCTAGAAATAATTTGACAGCAACAGATGGGCCGTCTAAATTTATCTTGCACACTTCAGAATCATTGTGCTGCAGGCAGTCTTGATTGGTCCAACCCGGCCCACTTTAAAATTGCCCTTGTAGCTCAGCGGTAGAGCACTCCCTTGGTAAGGGAGAGGTCTCGGGTTCAAGTCCCGACGAGGGCATGAACAAGAAGTATCGCCATAACTGAGTTTATAAGAATTTAAAAAAATAAAATAATTTTAAGACTACTAAACATAAACGAATTAGAGCGTAATTATTTCTTATTAAAATAATTTACTTCGTTTGGTAAGGGAGAAAACCTAAGTTGAGTTCTAGTCGAGTTTATAGCCCAATAAAACTAATTAGTATTAAATAACATTTATATATTTTAGAATTTAGAAACATTCTTTTAAGAAATGGCATTATCTTCATACTGGATGCACAGAATATATCTTGCAGCGACCATGAATTATGGTCTTGGTTCTGATGATCCAGAAGAATTGGCCTACTACAACAAAATCAGAAAAGAGGTGGATGATATGAAAAAAGAGCCAGTAAAAAAAGGGATACCCCTTAATTGGGATAAAACAGAAGAAATAGATAAATGAATCTAAATACTTTTTTATTAATTGATGGGAGTATTATGCTTGTTGGTCTGCCTTTACTGATGATTTTTAAAGGGAAAAAAAACTAATCGAAATCAACAAAGATTTTAACCATATTCAAAATCAATTGTTGATCCTTTATCCGTATAAGGGGGTTCCTCAAACCGTACAAATTTTGTTAGTCGGATAGCTTGCCTGACTAGTTAGAACATAATTGTAGTCGTCATGAGCAAATGTCTACCAAATCCACTCTAAAAGAAGATCATCAATCTGAGATTGAAGAAAGATCAGAAGAAGAACTTCTTGAGGAAGAAATCAGGAATCAGCAAACATTGGATAGCTTTGTTGAATCTGATAAGAACTGGAGCTGATCAAAACTTATTTATTAGGAGAAAGTTATGAACTTAAAAAGATCACCATTCTCAATCTTGAATAAAGAGTGTAGAGAAATTGACTATATCAAAGGAGTTTACAAGAGAAAAATTCAAGCTGAAATTGAATCTTATAAAGATCCCGAAGATGAAGATAAGAGAGATACAATCCAAGTTCAAGATATATTGATGCTTGATAGGATCTCAATTTAGTTATTCTTTTTTTTCTTCTTCTTATCCTTTTTTTTCTTCTTTACCTTTTCATAAACCTCATCAGCCTTCTGTTCAATATTATCAAGTTTATTTGATAGTTCCTTTAAAGTTTCTGCTTTTCCTCCTTTAATTACGGTATTTTTTAGTTCAATAATCTTAACAGGCTCTTCTTTAACTAAAGTATCTTTTGTCTCTTCTGTTTTAATTCCAAACTTACCTTTTATAAAATTGGCTATAAATATAAGAACAGGTATATGGGCTAGACCTCCTATTACTATTCTTGTTTCTGAATAAGCCATTTAATAGTTAAAAGTTCTGAGATATTTAAGCATAAATTTAATTTTTAAATTAGTTTTATTAAGCCAATAAATATTAGTTATCATTTCTTGATTCGTAGATCAAAAATCTTGCTATTAATTGAGTAGAGACTTTTTTATCAAATGCCATTAGACGTATTTCTAATGAACATGTGTGTTGTAGTTATAGCTCTGCTTATCAGAAGAGAAATCAAACTTAAGAAGGCTAGATAGATTATGAAGACACAAATTTTAAAAGAGAAATACATTCCAAATATTCATGCTATTACCCTTTTACTATTGCTTCTTTTATGTCTGTGGTTACCTCTAACACTCAGATTCCTATTAATAATTTAGTCGAACTAGTTAGTTAATACCCTTATCCTTAAACTCTGCTATAACCAAATTTTGTTTTAAAGATTTTATATGGAACTCCTGTTCCGTTCATGGCTTCAATAACTTTATCTCCCACAGTTCCGTAAAATTCAACAGAAAGATCAGTTCCCAGTTCAGCATGAGCCTCAAGATAAACACCTAATGAGGGATTAGCTAAATGAGCTAGTAACGCATCATCATTTTTATAAACTTCTGACCATACGAAACGAAGAGGATCATCAGGGTCTTGATCAAAAGTATGATGGAGCATTCCTGGTTCGTCAGCTTCAACAGCTTTATCTGTCTTATCTGCAATTTCTAAGTATTCTGCAACCTTATCTTCCTTAACTTTAAGTTTTGCAAGAAGCATAAATGGAGTGTCTGATCCAAAACTAGACATAAAAAAAAGACTCTTGCGAGCCTGAGTGATGGGGATTTCCATCATGACAAATTAATTAGAAACAAACAACTCCACGAATAGTAAATTTTATTACTTACAAACACTATATGTAGTGCTAGGATTTTAAAAAGGCCGGGTGATGGGGATTATCCTGCTTTTTGACTGGGGCGAAGCTATCGCCCTTTTTTTATGGGTATAACTTTCTAATAGCTTCTTGTTGTTCTTGTTTTTTTATTTCTTCAGCATCATAAACAGGACAAGTATTCTGATTAAGTGATGAGAAAAAAGCACTTTTTTTAAAACGTTTGAATATAGGAGTCAATAATAAAAGTTTCATTGCTTTTATTTGTTAAATTGCTCAAACATACTTAAATACTGCAGAGGAAACACCCTCGTTAAATTTTCTACTCTCTCTTCATCCAATACAACACCCTCCGGTAATTTCTTAATTAACTTTGGAATAGCTTTTTTTGTTTCCTCTCTGCAGAAATTAATTCTATAAACAGCTTCTTTTTTTATATTCGTTTTAATTAATCCATCTTTTTCAAGCATTGATTTTAAATCAAGATTATTTCCTTTCAAAAGAGCAATTAAAACAGTATCTGAAATTTTTAAAGCTTTCGCAGGTTCTTTATCTTTGTTTATTCCAAATATCCAGGTACAGGCACCAACTCCTAATGCTCTTGCAATACAATCATCATTTCCAATTTCATCACAAGGTAATCTAAAAGACTCTTCAATTTTTTTTAGATCATATCCATTCTCACCTTCTGGAAAACCAGCTTCAGCAGAAAAAGAAAATAATAATAATATTGCAGGAAAAATAAAGCTTTTCACTTAAAAATAACTGGATATAACCGTTGAATCGTAAATATGACCTGCACTCTCAATTAATGGTTTCACTGCAGGATCTTCAAACATAGCTATTGATTTACCTTCTTCACCCTGCTCAATAAGAATTACACTTGTTGGATCATCTTTCTTTACACCTTTGTATAAGCAAATAATTCCGCGCTCTTTATTCATTTGCATATTTTCTTCGCTGTCATAAACCGCAGCCCATTCTTCAAAAGGGATGCTAATTTTGAATGTGAAAACGGTAGTTTCAAGAGACATAATAAAAAGGAGCTAATTGCTCCCTATTCTAGATAGAATGTCAATAATCAAGAAAAAACTGGTGGATAAGGTGTTTGTCCATTCATTAATGATGTGTCAATTGGTTTACAGATATTCATCAGAGCATCTTGTCCGAAACCTGGACCAGAAGGACCGTCTATAAATTCCTGAAACTCCTCAGCTGAAATACCCTCTTTTACTTCCCAAAAACAATATACAGGACCATTTTTAGTTACGGCATTTGCAGAATGGTTAAAAAATCCTTTTTCTTTATTAGCTGCTACCGCATCATCCCATCCACCACCTGGTGACATTGCCGCATAAGCTGTTTCCCACCATTTTTCAGCTTTTCCTGCCTTAAATTCATGATGAACAATATAAAAAGTTGATGCCATAAAAATAATATTTGAGCTGATAATAAAGTTACTTGATATAAGTAAAGGGAAGATTAATTTATTTTGAATTCCTAAATAAAAAAGGGACTAAAAGCCCCTAGCGATCGACTGTCAATATATACAATCTAAATCAGAATCCAGATATTGCTTCATAGAAATCAGCATCTGGCAGTATTTCCTTCAAGGGTTCAATCTCGTTGGCAGGGCCTTGGACCTGCACAGTAATATCTGACACTTCAAAAAGCTTGGGAATAATATGTCCCATATTTTTGAGATGAAATAAAGCGGCGGCACCATTTTTATATGCCTCTCTTACATAAGCCTTATCTGACCCGCATGTAGTGATATTAAAAAAAAGGCAGTCAGGTTCATTAGCTTTTGTCAGTACTAAAATTTCTTCTAAAAGAGCTATGCACTGGTCCATCTTCCCATCCTTGATTGTGAAGTGGGGATGGATAGAAACCATGGTTGTATCTAAAGACATTAATTTATAGATATTTCTCCTATATTTTTAGCAACTAATCTATATGAACAAGTTAAAAATATGGATTATCTAAAAATTAAGAATCTCCATTTGGTATCGCATGTACCGTTTATATGTTTTTTGAAAGCTATTAATTGGATATGAGTTATTTTGCTGAACCAAACCATATTGAATATGATGCATGGTTCGATGAAAACATCGACCCAGTGGATCTTGTGAATTACTCAGATGAAAAGGAGTTCAGTGATTCGGTACACTTTAAGTTCCATAAGATGTCCACTAGAAATTTAACGATTGGTTCTTCTGATAATTTTCACTGGTAAATAAAAGATTTTTCACTCCATAAATATTTATGAATCTTACGCAGAATATGTTCCATCACTTTCTCTTCTTCCCTTAGCTAATACAATTTCATCTACAACTTTTTCAATCATGTAAGCACTTTTTTTACCAAAACATTTTTCTTTTTTAATACTCTCAAAATCATTTGGGATTAAATCATTATGTTCACAACAGTCGCATTTAATATCAATTTTCTTACCTCTGAAAACCTCTAAAGCTCTAGAAAAAATCCATTGCTGAACTGAAATACTTCCCCAACTATCAAAATTCGACCATTCATCAAAATCCCTATTAAGGATGCCTTTTAATCCATCAGTCTGATTTACATATACTAAGAATGAATCTTCTCTTGGTTCATCATATATACCAATTGTTTTGACAGAATTTTGATTCATTAAATATAAATTGATTGAGTATCCTTATAAATCTAAAGGATAATTTCAAAAATATAAACAAAAAAATGTCTCAAATAAGATCATTAATCGCTTTATCCAATCTAGAAGTCTGATTTGTATTTCTGAGTAATTCAAAATCCTTAAAATCAAAGCCCGGGCCAACACAGCAACTCACTAAAGTAAATTCGCCTCTACTTTTTGCAGCTTGCCAATATCCAGATGGGATCATCTGTACTGGATTATTGGAATCTAAAATTAAATTTCTTATTAACTTATTATCATTATCTAGGCACCATAAATTCAGAGGATCACCCCTTAGATAAATCCAAATTTCATCAGCATTTTTTACTCTATGCCAAGCACTTTTTGCATCTCTCTCCAAAAGATAATAAATTCCCGTAATAAAGTTTCTACTTTGGCCATCTTCCCTTATTAGATAATTCTCACTCCTTACTACCTCTCTAAACCATCCACCCTCAGGATGAGGAGATAAATTGAATTGTTTAATTATTTCTATGTTTTTTTTATTAGGATTCACATCACAAAAATATATTTAAATTCCTTTTTTACTAAAAAGTTAATTGAAAATAAATCAAAATAAACTTTATTTTCTAAAAAATTAAGCACAAATAACTGACAAATCTACAAAATTCTTATTTTCATCTGCCAGTTCAGTAATGATTCTATTGAGCCATTCAGAGGTCGTTTCACAATAGCCTACATTTAAAATAGTTTTTTGCTTTGCTGTTTCTTCTTTATTCATAGTTAAAGTATTTTTATATAAATTAGTCTTTAATTAAATCTATGTGAATAAGTCTTAATTACTATCTATTTTAAAAAGTTGTATTTAATACATATTTAAGAACTGCTAGTAAACAAATAAAATTAAATCGTTGACAAGAAAATGTATACAAGTAAGAGTAGAAAAAATTTATTATTTAACCTATGAATAACATCAAGATTGAGGAATTGATGAAAGTAAGGTTCGATGGTATTGCTAATAGAATTGGGCAATTAAGCAAAAGGGAAAGTGAGTCTTTATTACTTGAGCATCTTGAGTGGTTGGAGGGAGGATGGGAGACTGAAGAAATCTTATTTTTAAAAAAGCCCTATAGAAAATGGTGGTTCTAACTACACTTCTATAAATAATTAATGATGGCCTAAGGGACCAGGGCCAGATCCTATTTTATAAGAATTGTCTAAAGATTTCTCAACAAATAATTTTGCTTTTTGTATGGAATCAAATAGATCAAAACCTAAAGCCTTGTAACCACAAATAGCAGCACTCAAAGTACAGCCGCTACCATGGGTATTTTTTGTATTTATAAAATTATTAAATAGCCATTCTTTTCTACCATTGAAGTCAAGGAAAAAATCCTTCCCTTTCATATCTCTTAAACCACCACCTTTTATAAGTACCGCTTTAGCTCCAAGACCAATAATTTTTCTTGCTGAATTTTCGATATCTTCTTTACTCATTATTTCTAAACCAGAAAGTAGATTTGCTTCGTAAATATTTGGAGTTACCAAATCAGCAATTGGTAATAAGAGATTTTTATAAGCATTAATAGCAGAATCTTCCAGTAATTTAGAACCAGTTCTTGTAACCATTACTGGGTCAATAATTTTGGTTATTTTGTATGTATTTAATTTTGAAGCAGTATCATTAATTATCCTTTCATTTAATAACATTCCAGTTTTTAAGGCATCAATACTAAAATCTGCAAATAAAGTATCAAATTGATTTAATAAAGTATTCTTCTCTACTGCTTGAACGCATGCAACCTCTGTACTATTTTGTGCGGTAATACATGTAATAACAGAACATCCATGTACTTTGAGAGCCATGAAAGTTCTCAAGTCAGCCTGTATACCTGCTCCACCACCGGAGTCACTACCGCCTATTGAAAGTGCAATTTTTGAATACATAATTTACTAACTCGTTTTTAAAAGTACTATAAATAAATTTCAATTTAAATCAGAAATCTGAATATGCATTAAAAAAATCTAACTCCAATTCCATAGCTCTCCTGTATAAATATTTGGCCTGATTAATATCATATGTTTCTTTATTGGTCTCAATAAGATTTTCAAGTGAATCTGCTAGCTTTTCAAAGCTCTCATCAGAGTAAGTAATTATCCATTTTTTATATTTAATGTCAAAATCCTCTTTATACAAACTTTTACCTATCCAAGAATAAAGTCGCATACATGGAGTCATTGCAAACATTATTTCAAGAGCGCTAAGTCTTTCTGAAGTAGCATCAAGGAAATCTGTATAATTTTTTGTAGCTTTTTTTATGTAGTTATTAGATAAATCAATATCCCATTCTTTTGCATAAGTTTCATGAAGTATTAACTCCTCTGAAACTCCCATTAAAAGTTCACTCAACTTCCTTATTGAATATTTATCTTTTGATTTAGAAACTGCAAGACCATATGCCTTAGCAAAAGTCTCTAAAAAGAAATAATCTTGAGCTAAATATTCTTGAAATATATTTTTAGGGAGACTTCCATTCTTTAAACCTTGAACAAATTTTGTATTTAAACTTAGTAAAGCGATCTCATAATTATCCTCCCAAAGTTTTTTTGTTATTTTCATTTTTTTGATTTTTAGTTATTCTAAAATTTTTTATATTTTTTATCTACAAACTTAATCTCATTTTTCTAAGATTAAAAGAAAAAATTATGAAAGAAATAAATATCTTATGGTTTAAGAAAGATTTAAGAATTTATGATAATGAAGCTCTTTGTGAGGCTATAAAAGATGGTGATATTTTACCTATTTACATTATTGAGGTAGATATTTGGAACCAAAATACCCATTCAGATAGACAATGGCAATTTTGCAAAGAAAGTTTAATAGATTTAAGAAATGCACTTGCTGAGATTGGACAACCATTAATTATTAGGACTGGAAATGTTGTTAATATTTTTGATGATATTAGTTCAAAATTTAAAATAAAGGGTATTTATAGCCATCAAGAAACTGGAGATTGGCTTACTTATAAAAGAGATCAAAAGGTAAGAGAATGGGCTTTAAGCAAAAAAATTATTTGGAAGGAATTTCTGCAATTTTCAGTTTTTAGAGGAAATTTAGATAGGAATAATTGGTTCAAAAATTGGCAAAAAAATTCCGAAAAAAACTTACTTAAATCTCCATTAAGAATTAATCCTATCAACTTTAATATTGGAGACATACCCTCAGAAGAAATTTTTACCTTTAAAAAAGAAACTTGTCCAGGCAGAATGCAAGGTGGAAGGAGGAAAGGTTTAGAGAGAATGGAATACTTCTTTAGTAATAAATTAGATTTTTATTCAAAGGATATTTCTAGCCCAGAAAAATCATTTGATAGTTGTACAAGACTATCTCCATATATTTGTTGGGGCTGCATTTCATTAAAAGAAATTTTTAAAAAGGCAAATATATACAAAAACAAAAACTCCAGGATGTTAAAAAGTAGATTAACTTGGCATTGTCATTTTATTCAGAAACTTGAAAGTGAACCAGAACTAGAGTTTAGGGAATATCATCCTTTTTTTAAAAATATTAGAGAAAAAAATAATGAATTACTGCATTTATGGAGTTCAGGTAATACGGGCTTTCCTTTTATAGATGCATGTATGCGTTCATTAAATTTCAATGGATGGATTAACTTCAGGATGCGAGCTATGTTAATGTCATTTGCTAGCTATAATTTATGGTTACCATGGCAAGATTCAGGTTCTGAATTAGCAAATAAATTTGTAGATTATGAGCCTGGAATACATTGGAACCAATGCCAAATGCAATCTGGAACTACATCTATAAATACCAATAGAATTTATAATCCTATTAAGCAGGGTAAAGATCATGATCCTCAAGGTAAATTTATAAAAAAATGGATACCAGAATTAAAGGATATACAACTTAATTTTATTCATGAACCATGGCTTTTATCTAGATTTAATAAAGAAGAATATGAACAAATTAATTACGTAAGGCCAATAATTGACATCACAAATAGCACTAAAACTGCTAAGAAAAAACTTCAGGAAATCACTAAAAAAGATGGATATTGGGATATCTCAAAAGAAGTTTATTTAAAACATGGCTCTAGAAAAAGGCTTAGAAAAAATATAAATAGTAAAAAAATTGTTTCTGAGGAAAGGGAAATACAATATGAACTGAAATTAGATTTCTAAATTTTATTGTCAGAAATTTCCAGATCCCTGTTTTTACATAGGAAAGACTTATAAATTTTGAAATTTAATATATAAATCCACGATGCATTAATGCAAGCTTTAATGTATTTATTAGATTTTAATAATTATGTCTGAAAGATTTGAATGGGACGATACCAATAGTTCAGGTATATGGTGGAGTACTAATGTAAGCATCAGAGACGAGTGCATTTTGCTTAAAGAAGATACTAAATGCGAAGATTCTGATATCGTAGAACTTCTTAGGAGTATTGCAGAAAGTATTGAAGATAATGGGCTTTAATTTATAAAGGAATAATATCTCTTTTAGAGATTTTCAATGCCTTTTACAGCTTTTATTAACTCGATACTAATACCTTTTTCGCTCATTGAATGACCAGCATCATTAACAATAATTAATTCAGAATTCTTTAATTTCTTATTTAGATCCCAAGCACTCCTAACAGGACATACTACGTCGTACCTTCCTTGAATTATTTTTGTTGGAATCGATTCTATTATTTTTATATTTTTCAAAATAAAATCATCTTCTAAGAAAATATTATTAATAAAATAATGACATTCGATCCTTGCAAAGGCATCAGAAAAAGAATTAACTTCTGACTTCTTAAAATCGAGTTTTTTATTTATTAAATGACTAGTTGAGAGTTCCCATTTTGTCCAAGCTGATGCAGCTTTTGATCTAAGATTCGCATCTGAAGATGTTAAATATTTATAAAAAGAACTTATTAAATCATTTCTTTCTTCTTTTGGTATTACAGAAATATATTCTTCAAATTCATCAGGGAATATCTCACTTGCTCCATATTGATAAAACCATAATAATTCAAACTTTCTACATAAAAATATCCCACGCAAAGTTAAGCTAATAACTCTTGAGGGATTTTTAATAGCATAAATAAGTGAAAGTGTTGAGCCCCAAGAACCACCAAACAAATGCCAAGTATCTATTTTTAAAAGAATCCTTAGTTTCTCAATATCATCAACTAAATGATTAGTCGTATTTTCATTTAATTCGGAGAAAGGAGTGGAAGAACCGCAGCCTCTTTGGTCAAATTGAATAATATCGAATTTATCTGGATCAAAGTATCTTCTATATCTTGGTTGACTTCCTCCTCCTGGGCCTCCATGAATAACAAGTATTTTTTTTCCATTTGGATTACCAGATCTTTCCCAATAAATAGAATGAATATCACTAACTTTTAAAAAACCCTTTTCACGTACTTCAATTTTCGGAAACAAAACCTGATCTTTCATTTTTAAATATTCTTAATCACTTTATGAATCTATAGTATCCAAAAAGACTTCATAGTTTAGAAGAAATTTCTTAAACATTAAAAAAGGACTGTTTGAACAGTCCTTTTTAATATCTCATTTCCTTATTAAAGGATATAAAATTACATATTTTAAAGTCTATTTACTCATAAACCTAGAATACGTGAATTGGGGGGATTTCTCTCGATAATTCCAGTCCCTATTGTCGCAAGTAATTATAAAGCGAAGTCTTATCAGACTAATTGATTGAACTAAAATTTTCGAATAATCCCATTCTCAGGAATACGCTTCCTATATTTTGGAATTTGCTAAATTTCAGGCGGACTATCAATCATTTAGA
>CACBGC010000009.1 GCA_902538695.1 uncultured Synechococcaceae cyanobacterium
GATGGCTTGGAGGGATGTTGACTAATTGGACAACAATGAAAGCTAGGATTGAAAGATTAAAGGATCTAGAAAGAATGGAAAGTAGTGGTTCAATAGCGATGAGGCCTAAAAAAGAAGCTGCAGTATTAAGGAGAGAACTTGAAAGATTACAAAAATACTTAGGTGGACTTAAGGGTATGAGAAGATTACCAGATGTAGTTGTATTGGTTGATCAGAGAAGAGAATCTAATGCAGTATTAGAAGCTAGAAAATTAGATATCTCATTAGTATCAATGTTGGATACAAATTGCGATCCCGATTTGTGTGAAGTTCCAATACCTTGTAACGATGATGCCGTTAGATCTGTGCAACTTATTTTAGGAAGACTTGCAGATGCCATAAATGAGGGTAGAAAGGGCTCTAATGCCGAAAGAAAAAATTAAATTCTAATTTAAAACTTACTATTCACTATTTTTTATTACTTCAAATGGGAAACATTACAGCAAAACTTGTAAAAGATCTTAGAGACAAAACTGGTGCAGGAATGATGGACTGCAAAAAAGCACTTAATGAAACTGAAGGAAATTTAGATAAAGCTTTGGAATGGTTAAGAAAGAAAGGCATAGCTAGTGCCGAAAAGAAATCGGGAAGAGTAGCGGCAGAAGGGTCAATTGGTAGTTATATACATACTGGATCAAGAGTCGGCGTTTTACTAGAGTTAAATTGTGAAACTGATTTCGTTGCTAGAGGTGATATATTCCAATCTCTTTTGAAGGATGTCTCAATGCAAGTAGCAGCATGCCCAAATGTTGAGTATGTATCAATTGATGAAATACCAGAAGATGTGGTGGAAAAAGAAAAGCAGATTGAAATGGGTAGGGATGATTTATCTGGAAAACCAGAACAAATTAAAGAAAAAATAGTTGAAGGGAGAATAGCAAAAAGACTTAATGAGCTTGTTTTGCTTTCACAACCCTACATTAAAGATAGTTCTCTAACAGTTGAAGATCTTGTTAAACAAGCAGCTGCAAAAATTGGGGAAAATATTAAAGTAAGACGCTTTACAAGATATACATTGGGTGAAGGTATCGAAAAAAAGCAGATGGACTTTGCTGAAGAGGTCGCATCAATGCAAACAAATTAGACACTTGAATGATTTGAATAATTTCAATAATTACATAGATACAGAAAAAATTAATTCTCAATTAAAGAGAGCAGACAAACAAAAAAAAATATTAACTAATAATATCTATAGAGAATATGAACTTTATCTTAATCTAGTAAGAGATTTACTTTTCATCTCTGTAGAAAAAGGCCTTAATCAAATATATAGTTATCCTACAAACAATGATAATTTCTTAAATGAAAATGAATTCAATAGTCTTTTTGAAAAAAAAATAAGTAAATTATTATTTACGAATTTGCCCTTTTTAACAGTTGAACAATTAAAGATAAATGAAATTGAAAAAAATATAAATAAGGAAATTAGCTTTACTATTTTTGATAGTTCCACAAAAACAAAGGATGATAAAAAAGAGAAATTTCGATATCAAGACAGTATTCAATTCAAAGAACCCACTCAGTTTGAGATTACTGAAGACTTTTCAACTACTTCTGAATATTATCAAGCTCATAATCATGAGAAATTCGTATCAATTGATTTAGATAATAACGACCATAATAATTATTTATCTAAAAATAATATTTTTGAAAATTTAGGAGTTGAAAGACAATTTTTATCCTCCCTGCTTGAATTAATAGGAGAAGAAAAGGTGATAAAAAAAGGATATCCAGAAAAAGAAAATATTAATCAAATGGATAATTTACCAAAAACTCAGATTCTTAATAATTTTGATTTAATAGATAATTCATTGGAAAATTTACTATTGAATCTTTCATATAATATTAACCAAGAATTATTCAAGGCAAATCTAATAAAGAAGATGATATCTAAAGATGCCTTTGATTACTTAGTAGGCAAAAATTTTATGATAAAACATCCATATCCTTTTGTTATTAATTTCGAATTAAACTTAAATCAGTCATCATTAACCGGCAATAATTTTCAAAGCACTATTTTCTTTAATATATCTACTGTTGAGTTAGAGTTTAAAAATTTAAATCTTTCTACTCAAAGGAACAAAATAAATGATCTAAAAAATCAATTTCAGCGTTTGATTAAAAAAGAGACATATTGGAGGCAAAAAGAAATAACTTTGAATAGGATACGTTGAAAAATAACTCTTTTTTCAAATGTGACTATTAGCGGGAATAATAATAAATTAATTAAAGATTGGATAAGACCTCTTCAAAAATCTCTTACTATTGAAACTGAAAACAAATTTATTAATACTTTAGGAAGAGAAAAATACTTTAATAATTATTTGCATGAATCACTAAAAAAACTAGATAATCTAAATATCTCAGACGAATATGTAAGGATATTTTATGAATTTTCTAAAAAGTATAATGAATATAATAAATTAAATGAAAATCAAAGAAAAAGGTTAGTTATAGATACAAGAAAAAATCTTTATAAACTAGGTAAAACATTAGAAATAAAGAGTTCTAATAATATTTCTAATGATGTTTTTCTGAATAAAGCTGATTCAAGTTTGTCTTTTGATTCAGATATTTCATTAATAAAAAATGTAGGAAAAGTTTATAAAAATAAGCTCAATGAATTAGGGATATTTCATATAAAAGATCTAATTAATTATTTTCCACGAACATATCTAGACTATACGAATAAAGTCAAGATAATAAATTTAAAACCAGATAATTTATACACGTGCATTGCAAACGTTAAAAGATTTTATATTCATAAGAGTAAAAAAAATATTAATTTATCAATAATGAATATTGTGGTTTTTGATGAAACGTCTTCAATAAAGGTTACAAAATTTTTTTTAGGAAGAAGATTTAGATCTTACTCCTTCTTCACCTCTCAAAAATCTTTGTATACACCTGGTACTAAATTAGCAATTTCGGGTAAAGTTAAATTGACAGAGTATGGAAAAACTTTTGTAGATCCTCAGATTGAAATTCTTAAGGACAACAATGATAATTTTAATTTCTCAGGCAAAATATTACCCTTGTATTCATTAGGTGAAGCATTATCAAATATGAGTTTTATAAAACTTATGAAAAAGGTACTGATTTATGCAAAGCAATATCCAGAAATTTTAAATAAAAAGCAACTTGATTCATTATCTTTATTATCAAAAGGAGAGTCGTTGATTAATATTCATTTTCCACCAACTCAACAGGCACTTATTGAGTCAAAAAAACGTTTGGTTTTTGATGAGTTATTCCTACTGCAAATAAAGTTCCTACTTAGAAAAAGAAAGACGAATAAAAATGTAATTTCCCAACAATTACCTCAAAAGAAATCTTTATTAAAAGAATTTTTAAATACTTTTCCTTTTGAATTAACAAAATCTCAAGAAAATGTTTTAAATGAAATTAAGAATGATTTATCTAATCCCGTGCCAATGTCTAGATTGCTTCAAGGAGATGTGGGAAGCGGTAAAACCATAATTGCAATAGCGTCTCTTTTACTCGTAATTGAAAAAAACCTGCAAGGCGCGTTTATGGTCCCAACTGAGGTATTGGCAGAACAGCATTATAAAAATTTATTAAAATATTTGAATCCCCTTTTAGTCTCTGTTGAACTACTTACTGGGAATACTCCTCAAAAAAAGAGAAAAGAAATTTTCTCTAATTTGAATAATGGATTAGTTGATATCCTGGTGGGTACTCATGCATTATTTGAGGATAAAGTAATCTTTAATGCATTAGGGATGGTCGTAATTGATGAACAACATAGATTTGGAGTTACTCAAAGAAATAGATTATTAAATAAAGGAGAAAATACTAACTTGTTATCAATGACAGCAACTCCAATTCCAAGAACTCTTGCGCTTTCTATCTATGGTGATTTAGATGTTAGTCAAATTACAGAACTCCCTCCTGGGAGAGTTCCTATAACAACAAAAATAATTTCAGAAGACGATTTGACTAACTTGTTCAAGATTGTTGAAGATGAGATCAATAAGGGAAAGCAAGCTTATGTGATTTTGCCACTTATAGAAGATTCAGAAAAAATGAATTTAAGTTCCGCAAAGAAAACATTCAAACATTTATCAGAAGAGGTCTTTTTTAACAAAAAAGTTGGATTATTACATGGCAAATTAAGTTCACAAGAAAAGAATGAAGTGATTAATTCTTTTTTAAAGAATGAAATTAATATATTGGTTTCAACCACTGTAATTGAGGTTGGCATTGATGTCCCTAACGCCACAATTATGATTATTTATAATTCTGACAGATTTGGATTGTCCCAGCTACATCAATTAAGGGGGAGAGTTGGTAGAGGATCAACAAAATCTTATTGTTATCTGGTGACCCCCGATAAAAATGGATTAGAAAATAAACGACTTTGTGTTTTGCAAAAATCTAATGATGGCTTTTATATCGCTGAAAAAGACTTGGAGCTTAGAGGACCAGGGCAGATTTTAGGTTATAGACAATCCGGATTGCCTGATTTTGTACTGGATAATTTACCTAACAATGCATTTCTTATTGATAAGGCTCGTGAAGAAGCTATTAAGATTATTAGTGAAGATCCTGATTTAAAAGAAAATATTGTTTTAAGGAATATAATTATTGATAATTCTGATAATAAATTCATTCATGATTTTCTGAATTAAAAACTATCATTGTAATTTTTTAGATATATGCCACTATAAATCAATTGCAAATTTCAATTGAAAATTTGGAATAAAATACCAATCAAAGATAATGGAGATAAATTAATAGCTATACCTAGCTGCTTAAATTTTTTAGATCCCCACCCCTACTCTCATTTAGGAGCACCTTACAAAGATAAAACTTCTATTTGGAAATTAAGAGAGGAGGTGGTAAATAGATTATTAAAAGTAAATGATTATGTGATATCAAAGAGTGGTTTTAACCTTTTAATTTATGACAGTTGGCGACCTTTAGAAGTCCAGGAATATATGTTTAAAAGAGCATTTTTATTAGAGTGTGAAAAATCCGATATTGATATTTCCTTTGAAAATATAAAATCTTATCCATCTATTTTAAAAAAAGTTGAAAAATTTTGGGCATATCCTTCTTATGATTCTAGGTGTCCTCCACCTCATTCAACTGGGGGCGCATTGGATGTTTGTTTATCAGATAAAGACGGGAATCTTGTTGATATGGGAAGCACGGTTGATCAAATGGACGAGACCTCAAATCCAAATTTTTACGCAAATGTAAAGAATGAAGAAGCAATTATTTGGAATAGTAGAAGAAATTTCTTAAGGGAAATCATGATTAAATTTGGTTTTGCTCAACATCCAAATGAATGGTGGCATTTTAGTTATGGTGATCAATTATGGGCTTGGAAAAATAAAAAAGCAAATGCCCTATATGGAAAAATTTAAATTTTATTGATTTTTATTTAGTAAGTTCAATATATAATTTTCATCTTGAGTATTTATAAAATCTCCGAAATCCAAATCCAAATTACTCTTCCAATTGTCAAATAATGGCTGAAGAGTTTTTTCTAAATCGTTTAGTTCCATTCTTTGTACGAATGGTTTAGCCAGTCTTTGTAGATTTTTACTTCCACCCAACCATAGTTGGTATTTGTTTTGCCCACTTCCAACAAGTGCTAATTCGGCCATATAAGGCCTGGTACATCCATTCGGACATCCTGTCATTCTGAATAATATTGTCTTTTGTATTTTTAGATCTAATAGTAAATTTTCAATCCTTTTTAATACATCAGGTAATATTCTTTCAGCTTCAGTCATCGCAAGACCACAAAGTGGTAAAGCAGGACAAGCTAAGGCATGTCTTTGTATTTCATTAATATTTTCTAAATTTTCGTATCCAATTTTTGATAGAGATTTTTGGATTTCACCTTTGTTTTTATTGGCGATATTACAAAGTAAAATATCCTGATTAGGAGTGAGTCTTAAATCTAACTTATATTTTTTAACAATACTTGTGATGGTATTCTTCTTTTCTCCAGATAATCTACCTGATAATAATGGTAAACCTACGAAATAGGAGGTTTTATTTTGTTTATGCCAACCAAGGTAATCAATAAGAACATTATCCGGTTCTTTTCTGATTTTTTTAATTTCTTTTTTGAAATACTTTTCAAAAAGTATCTTTTTAAACCATTTAATACCTTTTCTATGAAGAAGATATTTCATTCTCGAATTTTTTCTTGATTTTCTATCACCATAATCTCTTTGAATAGCCACAATGCTTTGTATTAATTCATAAACGTCAGGTTCTTCAACATATCCAAGTGGATCTGCAATTCTGGCAAAGGTTTCCTCGTTATTATGTGTACGACCCATACCACCTCCAACATAGAAGTTGCACCCTTCTAAGTTTCCATCTTTAGATGTAAAGGCAACTATTCCTATGTCATTGGTAAGAAGATCAACAGAATTGTCACCAGGAACTGTTACAGCACATTTGAATTTTCTCGGTAAATAAGTTGAACCATAAAGGGGCTCATCTTTTATCCCACTAAAAACATTATCTTTGAATTGGAGCTTCCTTATTTCTTCAATATCTTTGTCAGGCTTTATGGTGTACTCTAAATCTCCATCAGCCCAAAGCTCTAAAAAAGTGCCTTGGCCAGCCATTGGAGTAAGAAGATCTGCAACTTTTTTTGCCAATGCCCTCGCCATATTATAGTCTGGCGAATCAAATGGAGCCGCAGGGGCCATAACGTTTCTATTTATGTCTCCACATGCAGCTAATGTGGAGCCCATTGAATTTACTATTGTTTGAATTACTTCCTTTAGGTTCTCCTTTCTGATTCCATGCATTTGAAAGGCTTGTCTTGTAGTGGCCCTAAGTGTTCCATTACCTAGTTTGTCAGATAATTCATCTAATGATAAAAATAATTTCCCCGGGACTTCACCGCCCGGATTTCTCAACCTAAGCATCATTTGCCAATCTTTACTTTTGCCCGGCCTTCTATTTTCCCTGTTATCCTGTTGATAACTACCATGAAATTTTAATAACTGAACTGCATCATTAGTAAAATGATCACTCTCATTGACTAATTCCGTTGCAAGAGGTTCCTTAAGAAATTGGCTGCTTTTTTTAAAATTTTCAAATTTAGAAACTTCTAGTCCATTTGCTAAACAAACAGTCTCTCCCTTCGCAGAATCTTTTTTCTTTTTTACTTTTTCAACCTTTATCAAAGGACCAAAACGTATCTCTTTTTATACATTAGCGAAAAGCTTATTTAACTGGTAGTAAATTATAGTAAGTGAAGTCATATTTTTTTCTTGTCTAAATATTTACTTGAGATAGGAACAGAAGAGTTGCCCGCAAAATTTTCTCATTCTGTTCTAGAGCAATTTAAATCTCTAATAGAATTTGAATTGGACAAAAAGTTAATCAAATTCGAACATATAGTTGTTACCTCCACTCCAAGGAGGATAGTTCTACTTCTTGAAGGTTTAGTTGATTATGCAGAAGATAAGATAATAGAAAGAAAAGGGCCTAAAGCAAATTCAGCTTATTTAAATGGATGTCCTACTAATGCTGCTTTAGGATTTGCTAATAGCTTAGATATAAATGTAAGTGAGCTAGAAATAAAAAACACAGAAAAGGGTGATTTTGTATTTGGAAAGAAAATTGAGAAAGGACTATCAACAAAAAATTCTTTGTCTTCGATTATCCCAAATTTAATAAAGAGTCTTCAAGGCCCTCGATTTATGAAATGGGGTGCTGGGAACATAAAATTTTCAAGACCTATTAGGTGGATTGCCTCTATTTACAATAATGAAATTCTTGATTTTGAATTTGATGAATGTGATCCAAAGATCAAAATAAGTAATAAAACAAAAAGTCATAGGCTAATCAATGAAGTTTTAGAAGTTCATAATCCTGATGATTTTTTCGAATTATTGAAACGAAATAGGGTATTAGTTATTCGAAAAGAAAGAAAAGAAAAAATTGAAAGTTTAATAAATCAGGCATCTAAATCTTTAAATCTGAAACCTGACCTTTCAGAAGGATTACTAAATGAACTAACTGATTTAGTTGAATGGCCAGACTTAATTGTTGGCAAATTTAGTGATGAATTTCTTGATCTTCCTGTTGAAGTTTTATCAACAGTCATGAAAAATCATCAGAGATACGTTCCTCTTTTATTTAAAAACGAAAGTTTTTCTAAACTAGATTTAAACTCTGAAAAAAATATTAGTACAACTTTCTGCGTTATTTCAAATGGTCTTGAAGAATCAAATAATAATATTGCTAAAGGTAATGAGAAAGTATTAAGGGCAAGGTTTTCAGATGCAAAGTTTTTCGTAGAAAGTGACAAAAAAGTTGCTTCAATCGAAAGAAATGAAAAGCTTAAATCGGTTTCATATTTGAGTGGACTTGGAAATATATTTCAGAGGGTAGAAAGGATAGAGGAAGTTACTAAAAACATTCTTAAATTTTTAAATGATAAGTCTTTAGAAGAAAAAAAAATAATAGAAGCTGCTAAATACTGTAAAAACGACTTATGTAGCGAAATTGTTTTCGAATTCCCTGAGCTGCAAGGAATAATGGGTGGTAAATATCTTAAATATGAGGGATTTAGTGAGGATGTTTGCTTGGCTGTCGCTGAACATTATTTACCTTCTTTTTATAAGGATGCTTTGCCCTCCACAAAATATGGTGCAATAGTTTCCATAGCAGATAAGATCGAAACTCTTATAAGTATATTTATTTCTGGTAGACGTCCTAGTGGATCATCTGATCCTTATGCTTTGAGAAGAAATTTGAATGGAGTGATTAAAATAATTTGGGATTATGAACTTGATTTACCTTTAAATAAATTATTCAACGAACTTATTGATTTTTGGAAAATCGTATTTCCGCATTTAAACTTCTCAAGAGAAACAGTACTTAATGATCTAAATGTATTTTTAGTTCAAAGAATTGTAAGTCATCTAGAAGAAATATCACTAAGTAAAGAATTAATAAAGGCCGTTTGCACTTCTGATGAATTATCTCAAAAAAGATTATTGAATATTGTTGACCTTAAAAATAGAGTTAAATCTATAATTAATTTTATCGAAAAGGATAATTTTTTTGAAATCCAGAAGGTAATTACCAGGGTAAGCAAATTAGCAAATAATAGTGATCTTTCAAGAGACGTTCTCTCAACAAGAGATTGTATAAACACAAATCTTTTTGAAAAAGATTGTGAATTGAAAGTATTTGAATTTATTGAAGAATTAGAAAAACTTTTTTCAGAAGGTTATTGCAATTATTTGGAACTTCTAAATTTGTTTGAGATTAATGTAAACACTATGGAGGATTTATTTGATAATGAGAAGGGAGTCCTAATTATGTCAGATGATTTAAAAATAAGAAATAATAGGCTCAATTTGTTGAGCTTAATTAGAAATTATTCCCTAAAAATAGCCGACTTTACACTTTTGAACTCTTAACTTTAATTCCTCCCTTTATTGAATAATTTTCTAGCATTTTTTCTACTTCTTTATTTTCCCTGACAGCACTATCAACAGGTTTATATTTGTGAGGTGCTAAGGCTTTACCTCTTAAAATCGAACCAAGTGTAAGCATTGTAATTTTAAGTTGCTGTAATGGTTTCATAGATACAACTCTTTTATATAAGTAACTATCAAAAGTAAGTCTTTGTACATCCATGTCATCACACATCTCAACAAAGGCTTCTCTAGCAGAATCATTTCTGTAGAAAATATTTTGAAGGATTTCTAGCACTTTATAAGTTGTGCCATATTTTTTATCCCATTTTTTAAGATAGTTTTTTAAATCTTTTTCTGATGGAATTACTTGACCGTTTTTTGATGCTTCAACAATTTCTTCGGCACACATTCTTCCGCTTTTTGCAGCAAAATAAATACCCTCTCCAGAACTTTTTGTAACATAACCAGCAGCATCACCAACCAATGCCATTCTCCCAACTACTCTTCTGGGCCTTGGATGCTCAGGAATAGGGTGAGCTTCTACTTTTATTACTTCACCATTAACAAGTCTTTTCTTTGCCCTATTTCTTACACCCTCTTGAAGTCCTTTAATTAATGACTGATTCTTTTGCATGGTTCCAGTGCCAACAGCAACATGATCATATTTAGGAAATACCCACCCATAAAAATCAGGAGAAACATCAGTTCCGACATACATTTCAGCAAGATCTTCGTAGTAACTCATTTCTTCTTTAGGCAATTTAATTCTTTCCTGAAATGCTATGGCAACTTTGTAATCTCCTGCATCCATTGCTTTTGCAACTCTGCTATTGGCCCCATCAGCTCCGATTAAAAGGTCAACAGTAAGCTCTTTAAGTTCCCCTTTTTTATCTCCATTCGTAAAATCTGAGTAGGATAGTTTATATGGCCCTTGATTATTATCGCCAGTATCAATAGAAGTAACTAATCCATTTATTAATGTAGCACCAAGATCTGATGCTCTATTGCGCATAAAGGCATCCATAACTTCTCTTCTACACATTCCAATAAACTCATTATCACTTTCCCCATAAACTCTATCTAAGCTTATATCCACCTCTCTATTTGATGGAGATATCATTCTCATATGCCTTACTTTTCTATCAATAATTGACTCAGGTAAATCAAATTCTTCGACCATGCAAAGTGGAATTGCTCCTCCACATGGTTTTGCATTATCTAATTTTCTCTCGAAGAGCCAAGTTTTTATTCCAGCTTTAGCAAGTATTTCTGCCGCACATGAACCACTTGGACCTCCACCAATAACTGCTACCCTCAACATATGAAAAAAATAATACTGTATATAAAAACTACATCTTTTTCGCTTATAAAAGTGCATTTCTTAAAATAATAGTTAATATCGAAATATCTTTTCCAAATTCACATCTAAATATTGGAACTAAACAAAGATCTCGATCAATTTGATATACCGCATGCCAAAAGAACTTACCTAAATAATCCAAATTTTACATTATTAAAAAAATTATTAATATTTTCTCCATTTTTTTTTCTTATGTTTTCTTTCGTTGCATTGCGATTAATAAGAAATGTAGATTTAATACCACTTAATAATCTCAAATTTCAGGTTGAAAGAAATAATGATGCCAGAATTTTAGGCCATCTTCCCTATAACGAAATTCCTAAAGAGAAACTAGTTTTAATTGAGCCTTATATTGAAGTTCACATTGATATGCGCGATTCTCTACTAAAAATGAGAGAAGAAGCCAAAAAGGATGGGATATATTTGGTCTTCTTGAGTGGTTATAGATCAATAAATTTGCAAAACAATATCTTTTATTCTTTAAAATCTATTAGAAATCAAGAAGCGGCTGAAAGAGCTAGAGTTTCTGCCCCTCCAGGATATTCTGAACATAGTACAGGTTTTGCAATCGATATTGGTGATGCTACTCAAAGAGTTACAGACTTTGAAACAGACTTCGAAAATACTGACGCCTTTAAATGGCTCATGAAAAATGCAGCCAAGTTTCACTTTAAGTTATCGTTCAACAAAGATAATAAATATATAGATTACGAACCCTGGCATTGGAGATATGAGGGGTCAATTGAAGCATTAAAAGTTTTTGAAAGTGCAAATAGAAATTATAAATCTAATTGATTGATTTAATTATTCAATAGATTATATTTTTCAAAGTCTTAAAGAGAAAATTCTCATAATAAGCATACTTTGAGTTAGCCTTAATAAAGTCAAACTATTATTTATATAAATTCTATAAATGTCATCTTCGATAAAAGAAATTAGAAATGTAGCAATTATTGCTCACGTAGATCATGGGAAAACAACACTTGTAGATGCATTGTTATCTCAATCAGGAATATTTAGAGACAATGAAGTTATCCCTACATGTGTAATGGATTCAAATGATCTTGAAAGAGAAAGGGGGATAACAATTCTCTCAAAAAATACTGCAGTTAACTATAAAGAAACCAGAATTAATATTATAGATACACCTGGACATGCTGATTTTGGAGGAGAAGTTGAAAGAGTTTTGGGAATGGTTGATGGTTGTCTTCTTATTGTTGATGCAAATGAGGGACCTATGCCTCAAACAAGATTTGTTTTAAAAAAAGCACTAGAAAAAGGACTTAGGCCTATAGTCTTTGTAAATAAAATTGATAGACCACGAGTCGTGCCAGAAATAGCAATTGATAAGGTCCTTGATTTGTTTTTGGAGTTAGGAGCTGATGATGATCAATGTGATTTCCCTTATCTTTTTGGTAGTGGCTTATCTGGTTTCGCAAAAGAAGAGATGGAATCTAAAAGTGATAATATGATGCCTCTTTTTGAAGCTATTATCAGACACGTTCCTCCTCCAGTAGGTGATTCTAATAAGCCTCTTCAGCTACAAATAACAACTCTGGACTATTCTGATTTCTTAGGCAGAATAGTAATTGGAAAGATTCATAATGGGACTATAAAAAATGGCCAACAGGCTAGTTTAATTAAAGAAAACGGAAAAACTATTAAAGGTAAGGTTAGTAAACTTTTAGGATTTGAAGGATTACAAAGAATTGATATAAATGAAGCATTTGCAGGTGATATTGTTGCTGTTTCTGGTTTCGATGACGTCAATATTGGTGAGACCATAGCATGTCCCGATTCTCCTCATCCTCTTCCATTAATCAAAGTTGATGAACCTACCTTAAATATGACTTTTGTTGTAAATGATTCCCCATTTGCAGGTAAGGAAGGGAAATTTGTTACTAGTAGACAATTAAAAAATAGATTGGAGAGGGAACTTTTAACAAATGTTGCCTTGAGAGTAGAAGAAACTGATTCTCCTGACAGGTTCTCAGTTTCAGGAAGAGGAGAATTACATCTAGGGATATTGATTGAAACTATGAGAAGAGAGGGTTTTGAGTTTCAAATCTCACAACCTCAAGTAATTTTCAGAGAAATTGATAATGTTGAATGTGAGCCTATAGAGACTTTGGTTTTAGATGTACCTGAAGTATCTGTTGGTTCTTGCATCGAAAAACTTGGATCTAGAAAGGCAGAGATGAAAAACATGCAGACAAGTTCAGATGGTAGAACTCAATTAGAATTTCTTGTACCATCAAGAGGATTAATTGGATTTCGCGGGGAATTTGTAAGGATAACCAGAGGTGAAGGTATCATGAGTCATTCTTTTTATGAATATAAACCTAAAACAGGAGACTTTGAAACAAGAAGGAATGGCGTTCTTATTGCTTTTGAGGAGGGTGTGGCTACATTTTATGCTTTAAAGAATGCTGAAGATAGGGGAGTATATTTCATTAAACCTGGAGTTAAAGTTTATAAGGGAATGATAATTGGAGAGAATAATCGACCTCAAGATCTTGAGTTGAATATATGTAAAACTAAGCAGTTGACCAATATGAGGTCTGCAGGGGCAGAAGAACTTGATACTTTGCAGTCACCTGTTGATATTACCCTTGAAAGAGCACTCGAATATATTGGTCCAGATGAAATGCTAGAGGTAACACCTGATTCAATAAGAATGAGAAAAATAAATAAAAAGAAAAGAAATTAATAATTAGTTTTATGAACGAAGAAAGCACAAAAAGTTTTCAAGATTCTCTTTTTACTGCCTTAAATCTTTTTAACAATCATGAATGGTATGAGGCTCATGATGCTTTTGAAGAAATATGGAATTCCGTTGATGGTGACGAAAGACAAGTTATCCAGGGAATTTTACAAGTATCTGTTTCTCAGTTTCACTTAAGTAAGGGTAATTTGAATGGAGCTACTATTTTGCTTGGAGAGGGTTTAGGTAGAATAAAAACAAGAACTAAGATTAATTTAGGAATTGATCTTGAATCCTTCTGCCAATGTTTGGAAAATTTATTGAGGAAATTACAATATAAAGAGCTATTAAATGAGAAAGATAAGCCTTTTTTGAAACTTCTTTGATGAATTTAAATATACTTTTATCTTTAATGAAATTATTATTTTCTATCCTAATTTTTTTTCAAGCAAACAAGAAAACTATTCGATTTCAAGAAAAATGAACCTAAAGATTCATAATGTATCTCTTTCAATTAAAGGAAGATTAATTGTAAATGATGTTTCCATAACTGTAAATCCAGGGGAAGTTGTGGGTTTGATGGGACCTAATGGTGCGGGGAAAACTACCACTTTTAATCTTGCCGTTGGGAATATAAAACCTGATAAAGGTGAAATTTTAATGAATGGAAAAAATATAACCAATCTTCCTCTCCCAATTAGATCAAGACTTGGGTTGGGTTATTTAACTCAAGAAGCGAGTATATTTAGAGACCTAACTGTTAAGGATAATATAGATTTGGCTTTGCAGAATTCATCTTATAGTAAAGCGGCAATTAGAAATAGAAGAGAACAATTAATTAATGAATTTAATTTGAATAACTTTGTAGATAATTATGGTTATCAACTTTCAGGAGGAGAGAGGAGGAGGTGTGAAATAGCAAGGGCTCTCACTGTAGGTAGAAAAGGACCTAAATATTTGTTATTAGATGAACCTTTTGCTGGAATCGATCCTCTAGCTGTTAATGATCTAAAGAAACTAATTCTTAAATTAAGTATTGATGGGGTTGGGATTCTCATTACAGACCATAATGTGAGGGAAACCCTTCTAATTACAAACAAATCATATGTCTTAAGTGAAGGAAAAATTTTAGCTAACGGTTCATCAAGTGAATTGGCTGATAATCCAATAGTCAAGAAGTATTATCTAGGAGATAATTTCAAACTTTGAAATGCTTTTTTAAAAATAAATTAAAACTTTATTATTAAAGATTTACTCATTTAAGAATGATTTTAATTATTATTTGGTTGTCATTGAATATTAAAACTTGAGAAATTTCTAGAAATGATACTAGATAATTTTTTTAAAAATTTATTATATGAACCGGTTTCAGTTTTAGGCCTTTTAGTTTTTTATTTTTTATTAATTAACTTACCAATTTCCTTGGGTGCAGTTTTTAAAAAAAAGTCTTCTTCTGCTGTAAGACTTATAACGATTTTAGTGAACTTATTGATAACATTACAATTACTTTTTAGGTGGTCAATTTCTGGGCACTTTCCTATCAGCAATTTGTATGAATCTCTTTATTTCCTCACTTGGGGTATCACATTAGGTCAACTATTGGTTGAAAGAGAATACCAAGCTCCAATAATTCCCTCAATTGCTATACCTATTGAGTTACTGACTGTAGCTTTTGCTTGTTTTGTTTTACCTGAGGATTTGAAATTATCGTCCAACTTAGTTCCAGCTTTAAGGTCTAGTTGGTTAGTAATGCATGTTAGTGTCGTAATGCTTAGTTATGCAGCATTAATAATAGGATCTTTACTTTCAATGTCCGTTTTGTTTATTAATAAAAATAAGCCGCTTCAAATAAGAAGTAGTTCTACAGGTATAGGAGGATTTAAAATTTCAAATAGCTATCCTTTAAATGATTTAGTGGAACCTATTGAATTTTCTCATTCAGAAGAATTAGATACATTAAGTTATCGTTCTATATTAATCGGCTTTGTTCTTTTAACTCTAGGTTTAATTTCAGGTGCGGTCTGGGCTAATGAGGCTTGGGGCACATGGTGGAGTTGGGATCCAAAAGAAACATGGGCATTTATCTCATGGTTATTTTATGCCGCTTATCTGCATATGAGAATAAGCAAGGGTTGGCAAGGACGTAGACCAGCATTATTAGCATCTACAGGTTTTTTAGTAGTTTTAGTATGTTATTTAGGAGTTAATTTCTTAGGAATAGGGTTACATAGTTATGGCTGGATATTTGGGTAATTTGTTAATCTCCCGGAATATTTATATTTATTAAGGTTCAGAAAGAACATTCCCCTTTTGAGCTTCTTTTGCAACTTTTCTCAAGTCATCACATCCCTCTTTTAATGTTGGGTAAGCAAACATTCCACTACCTGCAATAAAACAATTAGCTCCAGCATCTGCGCATTGTGAAATAGTCCAATTTGCTTTTATTCCTCCATCAACTTCAATGTCGACATTTAAGTTTTTTTCGATAACAAAGTTTCTTATTTCTCTGATTTTATTAAGCATTGTTGGTATATAAGCTTGTCCACCAAAGCCTGGATTAACTGTCATAACTAAAACATGATCAACCATATCCATAATGTTTTTAATCATTTCAAAAGGAGTATGAGGGTTTAATGCAACTGAAGGAGATCCCCCTAAATCTCTTATTCTTCCGAGAACTCTATGCAAATGTATATTTGCTTCGGCATGAGCTATTACTACTCCTGGTTCACCATTTGCTCCCTTTGTAGCGTTTACATAAGATTCAAGCATGGTTTCACAGTTGTATTGACTCACCATTAATTGAGTTTCAAAAGGGACATTGCAATATTTCCTGCATGCCGCAATCATTTCAGGACCGAATGTAAGATTTGGCACGAAATTCCCATCCATTACATCAAATTGAATTCTATCTACCCCAGCTTCCTCGAGCTCTTTGACACATGCTCCCATATTTGCCCAATCTGCTGGTAAAACTGAAGGAATTATTTGAATTGGTCTATTAACACCAGCTAAGATTGTTTGATTTGACTCAGTCATTTAATTTTTAAAATATTTAATAAAGATACTATATTTAGTTGTTTATTCCTAATTTCAAGTCACGGCCTGATAAAGTATCACCTGTAAAGAGTTTAAAAAAGCTTTCTAGCATAATAATTCTCATAAAAAATGACATTTTTTATGAGATCATACTCAAAACCTTTAAGAAAATCCTCAAAATTTAATTGTGAATCAAACTTTAATTCAAGAAATTCTCGAAGTTGTCGAGCAAGCAGCTATTGCCTCAGCAAAACTAACAGGACTTGGTCAAAAAGATGAAGCTGATGCTGCAGCTGTAGAAGCAATGAGATTGCGAATGGGCAAAATTGAAATGAAAGGGAAAATTGTTATTGGAGAAGGTGAAAGAGATGAAGCGCCTATGCTTTATATAGGTGAAGAGGTTGGTAGTGGAAATGGCCCAGGGGTTGACTTTGCAGTAGATCCTTGTGAAGGAACAAATCTTTGTGCGAATAATCAAAGAGGTTCTATGGCGGTTTTAGCTGCCTCCGATACGGGCGGTCTTTTCAATGCGCCTGATTTTTACATGAACAAATTAGCAGCACCTCCTGCAGCCAAAGGTAAAGTAGATATTAGAAATTCAGCTACTGAAAACTTAAAGATACTAAGTGATTGCTTGGGCCTTTCTATCGATGAACTTACTGTAGTTGTAATGGATAGAACTAGGCATAAAGATTTAATTAAAGAGATTCGAGGATGTGGTGCAAAAGTACAACCGATTTCTGATGGTGATGTTCAAGCTGCGATTGCATGTGGTTTTGCAGGTACTGGTACACATTGCTTGATGGGTATAGGTGCAGCTCCAGAGGGTGTTATTTCAGCGGCTGCAATGAGAGCTCTCGGCGGACACTTTCAAGGACAACTAGTTTATGATCCGGCAATCGCTCAAACTTCTGAATGGGCTGATTATACAAAAGAAGGAAATATAAAACGTCTTAATGAAATGGGTATAACAGATATAGATAAAATTTATGAAGCGAATGAATTGGCATCGGGAGAAAATGTTGTTTTCGCTGGGAGTGGAATAACTGATGGATTATTATTTGACGGAGTTAAATTTGAAAGGGATTGTGTTAGAACAAGTAGTCTAGTTATTAGTACATTAGATAGTACTGCAAGGTTCACAAATACTGTCCATATAAAAGATGGCGCTAAGAGTATCAGCCTTTAAAAATTCACTTTTGATTTTATGCATATTGTTGTCGTCGGACTGAGTCATCGCACGGCACCTGTCGAAGTGCGTGAGAAGTTAAGTATTCCTGACCAATCCATAACAGAGTCACTGAAAGCGTTAAAAGCTTTCAATGATGTGTTAGAGGTGTCAATTTTAAGTACTTGTAATAGGCTGGAAATATATGCGCTAGTAAAGGATAAAAATACTGGAATTTCATCAATTAAAGAATTCATATCAGAATATTCTGGAATTATTTTTGAAGATTTAAATCCACATCTTTTTTGCTTTAGACAGGAAGAAGCAGTTTTGCATTTGATGAAAGTCTCGGCAGGACTAGATAGCCTTGTTTTAGGGGAAGGACAAATCCTTTCGCAGGTAAAGAAAATGATGAGATTAGGTCAAGAGAATCAATCTACTGGACCAATTCTTAATAGATTATTAACTCAATCAGTTAGTACAGGTAAAAAAGTAAGATCCGAAACAAATTTAGGAACTGGAGCTGTGTCAATCAGTTCAGCAGCAGTTGAACTAGCTCAATTAAAAATTGGACAAGAAAAGGGTTTTGATACTCTTGTAAGTTTGGAATCAGAGAACGTTCTTGTTGTTGGCGCCGGACGAATGAGTAGGCTTTTAATTACTCATTTAAAATCAAAAGGATGTCATAAACTTATCCTTTTAAATAGAAATATTGATAGAGCATTGAATCTTGCTCAAGACTTCCCTGATTTAGAGATTATTTGTAAAGGGTTAAACGAATTAGAAGAAAACATATCATTATCTTCGCTTGTTTTCACCAGTACTGCTTCTGAAGAGCCAATTATTGATCTCACAAAAATTGAAAAAATAAATTTGAGTAATAGACTTAAATTTATTGATATTGGTGTTCCGAGAAATATATCTAATGATGTCAAACAACATGAATTTGTAAAATCATTTGATGTTGATGACTTACAAGAGGTCGTTTCAAGAAATCAAGAATTTAGACAGAAAATAGCAAAGGAAGCGGAATCTTTAGTAGAAGAAGAAAGGATCATTTTTCTAGAATGGTGGGCAAGTTTAGAGGCCGTTCCAGTAATTAATAAACTTAGATCAGATTTGGAGTTAATTCGAAAGGAGGAATTGCAAAAAGCACTTAGCAGAATGGGACCAGATTTTTCGGCTCGAGAAAGAAAAGTTGTGGAAGCTCTGACTAAAGGAATAATTAATAAAATACTTCATACACCTGTTACCAAGTTGAGAAGTCCTCAATCAAGAGAAGAAAGACAAGTTTCTTTGAAAATCGTTGAAAAATTATTTTCTTTGGTGGAAGAGGATAAAAATAACTAACTTTTTTCGATTTATATTAAGTTTTCCCAGTGATTTATCGAAATACCTTTGTAAACTGACCATTTGTATTTCTAAATATGCCCATAATCAGTTACTTTAAGTAGTTGTATATCTACCTCCATTAGATTGAATGAAGCGTGTGTTGGCCATAATCCTCGGAGGAGGAAAAGGTTCTAGACTTTACCCTCTAACTAAAATGAGGGCTAAACCTGCTGTTCCATTGGCAGGCAAGTATCGTTTGATAGATATTCCGATTAGTAATTGTATAAATTCAGGTATTGAAAAAATGTACGTATTGACTCAGTTCAATAGTGCATCTCTAAATAGACATATAGGAAGAACCTATAATTTAAATGGCCCTTTCGGTCAAGGATTTGTGGAGGTTTTAGCGGCACAACAGACTCCTGATAGTCCGAAGTGGTTTGAAGGTACTGCTGATGCTGTAAGAAAATACCAATGGTTATTTCAAGAATGGGATGTTGATGAATATTTAATATTGTCAGGTGATCAACTGTATAGAATGGACTACAGTTTATTTGTTCAATATCATAGAGATAATGGTGCTGATTTAACTGTTGCAGCTTTGCCTGTTGATGAAGCTCAAGCAGAAGGTTTTGGCCTAATGAGAACCGATGATGTAGGAAATATAAAAGAATTTAGTGAAAAGCCTACTGGAGAGAAGTTGAAGGCAATGGCAGTAGATACTTCAAAATTTGGATTAAGTAAAGAGTCAGCTGCCGAAAAACCTTATTTAGCCTCTATGGGTATTTACGTTTTTAGCAGAAATACCCTTTTCGATCTTTTAAATAAATTTCCTAATTATACGGATTTTGGTAAGGACATAATTCCTGAAGCACTTGATAGGGGCGATACTCTTAAAAGTTATGTATTCGATGATTATTGGGAAGATATTGGAACAATTGGAGCATTCTTTGAGTCTAATCTTGCATTGACTGAGCAACCAAAACCTCCATTTAGTTTTTATGATGAAAAATTTCCAATCTATACAAGACCAAGATTTCTCCCTCCCTCTAAACTTGTAGATGCCCAAATTACTGATTCAATAGTCTGTGAAGGTACAATCTTGAAGTCATGCAGTATTTTACATTGTGTTTTAGGGGTAAGAAGCAGGATTGAAAGTGATTCGGTTCTTGAGGACACTCTTGTTATGGGGGCCGATTTCTTCGAATCGCCTGAAGAGAGAATTGAATTAAGAAAAGGAGGCGGAACACCTCTTGGAGTAGGTGAAGGAACTACTGTAAAAAGAGCAATTCTTGATAAGAATACAAGGATTGGTGATAATGTTGTGATCATTAATAAAGATCGAGTAGAAGAAGCGGATAAGCCAGAATTAGGCTTCTACATAAGAAATGGAATTGTTGTAGTAGTTAAGAACGCAACTATTGCAAACGGAACTGTTATTTAAATTTTTTCGATCATTTTTCGCTGACATAAGTATTTTTTTTAAGCAATTTTGTTGAGTTGCATGCAAACTATATTTATTGAGTTTTTTAATTTTTTTATGTCCAAGGCACATTTTGGTTTAATAGGTCTTGGTGTTATGGGCGAAAATTTAGTTCTTAACGCAGAGAGAAATGGATTTTCTAGTGTAGTTTTTAATAGAACTTACTCAAAAACTAAAGAATTCTTACAGGGTCGGGGCCTTGGCAAGAATATAGAAGGAGCTGAAACTCTTCAAGAATTTGTAAATAAGCTTGAGAGACCTAGAAGAATTCTTATGATGGTTAAAGCTGGACCAGCAACTGATGCTGTCATAGATAACATTTCTGGATATCTTGAGGAAGGAGATTTATTAATAGATGGTGGTAATTCTCAATTTAAAGATACAGAGAGAAGGGTAAATACTCTTGAAAGTAAAAGTTTTGGATACATCGGAATGGGAGTCTCTGGTGGCGCCAAAGGAGCTCTAGAAGGGCCAAGTATGATGCCTGGAGGTACTAAGGCTTCATATGATGCAATAGAAAGCTTATTAACAAAAATGGCTGCCAAAGTTGAAGACGGACCATGTGTTGCATATGTTGGACCAGGAGGCTCAGGTCATTTTGTAAAAACTGTTCATAACGGCATTGAATATGGAATTGAGCAAATACTCGCAGAAGCTTATGACCTTATGAAAAGAGTTAAAGGTATGAATGGACAACAGATGTCAGATGTATTTGGTATTTGGAATAATACTGACGAATTAGCTTCTTATCTTGTTGAGATAACAGAGATTTGTCTAAATACAAAAGATGAAATAACTGGAGATGATGTTGTTGAGAAAATATTAGATAAAGCAGGCCAGAAAGGTACTGGATTATGGACTGTTGTAAGTGCTTTAGAACTTGGGGTATCAGTCCCAACTATTTATGCATCTTTAAATGCAAGAGTAATGAGTTCTTTAAAAGATCAACGTAGTGAGATTGAAAAAACTATTCCTACCAAAGAGATAGAGGATTTTGATTTGGGAAATATATCAGATGGAATGAAACCTTTATTTGATGCTGTAGTCCTTGCTACAATAGCAAGCTATGCGCAAGGTATGGATATTTTAAGAGAAGCATCTTCAGTATATAACTATGGCTTGAATATGCCGTCAATTGCTCAAATATGGAAAGGTGGTTGCATAATTAGATCAAAATTATTAAGTAAAATTCAAGATGCTTATAACAAAAACCCAGATCTAAAAAATTTAATTTTTGATGATTGGTTTAATAATGAAATTGCGACAAGATTAGATAACTTAGCCAATGTTGTTTCTTTATCCACAAAAGCTGGTATACCAGTTCCATGCCTATCCAGTACTTTAGATTACTTGAATAGTTATAGAACCAATAGACTTCCTCAGAATCTTGTTCAGGCAATGAGAGATTGTTTTGGCTCTCATACATACGAAAGAATTGATAGAGAAGGTAGTTTTCATACTGAATGGATGAAATGATTGAAAAAGTTAAAAATGGATATAACTTACAGGTATA
The DNA here is from genome assembly GCA_902538695.1 of uncultured Synechococcaceae cyanobacterium. GTDB lineage: Bacteria > Cyanobacteriota > Cyanobacteriia > PCC-6307 > Cyanobiaceae > Prochlorococcus_A. The sequence continues at coordinate 22,073 of CACBGC010000009.1, forward strand.
CAAAGACAAGTTAGAACTATCAACAGCGATTTTTAAGTTTATTGAAAGTCAAATTATTCATACTCTAAAAAAGAAAGATAGATTCAAATTTTGTGTAAGTGGAGGTTCAACGCCTAAATCTGTCTATAAGCTTTTATCAAAAAGTGATCT